>NZ_JAUBWA010000106.1:0-24901 GCF_036702825.1 Microcoleus sp. A003_D6
GCACGTTTATACTGGTTGCAATTCCTCTCGCCGCTAAACTTCGTTATAGCGGGAGCCTCCTTGCAACATTAAGGTGAAACAGCCCATTAAACATCAAATTTCTTATGCGGCCGCAGATTGAGCAATTCTTGGGGAGAAGCTAACAGCTTGACGGCGACAGAAAGGATTTCTTGGTGAGAATTGAGAACGAACAGCCATCCGACATTAATCCCAAATGCGGAAGTTTGCACCCGGCCGCTAACCTGAACTTGAACTCGGTCATCTTCTAAAATTTGGCTGATACCTTGCTCGGGTTCGAGCTGCATTCCTCGCGCTTCTGTTTTTAGATAAGTGGCGATCGAGCTTTTACCGATAATTGGCTCCTCAAACGGCGCGTGCAGAACCCCTTCACCAGCAAACAAATCAGCAGTCGCTTCAAAATCGCCCGCGTTGAAAGTTTCAAAATATCGCAGTACCGCTGGCTTTGTGATGCCGGCAATCTTTATAGAGCGAGTTAAAATAGGTCTAGTTGTTGCGAGCATAAAATAAGTGATTTCAGATGAATGAATCTACTGTAATCATTCTCTTTGTCGCAGCAAATCCCTCAAAAGATATAAGTAGGCCCAGTAAAAAAAATTATCCTAAGAAAGGAGGAAATGGAGAGCGCCGATCGCAGCTTTTAGAGCCGTCTACCGACATCAAACCCAGACACCTGCGGGCATCTGGGTTTATGTAGAGTCTGCTGAACCGACCCAACCCGAATATTTTATTTGCGGATCAAATTGAGCAATTCTTTAGGAGATGCTAACAAGTCGATCGCCACAAAGAAAATTTGACCTTGGGGATCGAGCAAAAACCGCCACGCGATGTTCATGCCCACATTCGCGCCAAACCAGGGAGTTTCGACTTTGCCGGTGACTTTCACTTGTCGGTAGCCATCTTCTGCGGGTTCGGACACGCCTTGCTGCGGCATCATTTTCAGTCCGATGCACTCTTCCCGCATATAGTTAAGGATAGCTTCGCGACCGACGATCGGCTTCTGGAATGGCGGTTGCAGGGCACCTTCTTCGGCAAATAAACTGACGGCTGGGGTGAAGTCGAAGGCGTTCATGTAGTCGATGTAGCTGAGCACAGTCTGCTCGGTTATACCTTCAATCTTGGTTTTAACCCGCTCCTCAACAGCCGTGGGAGTGCTGCGGGGGGCCGAGCGTTTGCCGTACTCTTGGCTGAAATCGGGGTCGTAGCCCATGTGAACTACGGTGTTGCGAAGTACCGTAATTTGCTGACCCGGATCGAGTTTCTTGATGGTTTCAAGGACTGCGGTGGCTTCGGGAGACATTTGATAGCCAGCGGGGATCGGAGCGACAACGCCCTGTTTCATCAACTGTCCCAACTCGTACCAGAAACCGAGTTTGGTGTTGACGCGCAAGGAAGTGTAGATCCGGCCGATTGTGGTGTCGGCGTTGCTAGCCAGGTCAAACATGGTTTTGCTTTGAGCCTCTGGCGACATTTGCTTGATTTCGTTGAGTATGCCTTCGACAAGCGCCATGCTGGCTACTCCTGGGGCCGCTGCGGTAATGGTAATGCCCATTTCGGTGTAGGCATACCATAGCAATGCCAGTTGGTCTTCAACGCTGAGCTTGTAGAATGCTTCCGTTGTAGCCGGAACAGCGCTAGCAATCTCGGTGTTGGAGAAAATAGATTGAGCGGATTGAATGCTAACTGCCATGTGTATAATGTGGGATTCGCTGTCGGTTTTACTTGCGTACTTGAATTGGCGAATCGAATTCTCCCTTAATTAAAATTATGTATTGTTTTTGACAAATTAGAGTTCAAAATTATAAATATAAAGATTGTGAAAGTATTATAAATTTTGTCCCTAAATCAGTCTAAGTGTTAATAGACTTATAGCGCATTTTGTGATATGGTTTTTTACCCGATGAAAACATCAATTAATAGCGACCGGATTAAGCAAAAAGCCCTTGAGTTGGGATTTCACAAAGTCGGGATAGCCTCAAAAGAGGCGGATTTCGATCGAGAAAAACAAAGATTGCAGGCTTGGCTGGATAAAGGCTATCAGGCGGATATGGCATGGATGGCTAACCCGAAACGTCAGGATATTCGATCGGTAATGCCAGAGGTGAAGTCCTTAATATGTGTTGCCATCAACTACTACACGCCTCACCAACGCCCGGGGGGTTCCGAATATGCCAAAATCTCTCGCTACGGCTGGGGAAGGGATTATCATAAAATCCTGCACAAAAAACTGAAGGTTTTGGCAAATTGGGTGCGATCGCAAGGCGAGGGAATAGAAGCGCGATATTATGCTGATACCGGGCCGGTTCAGGATAAAATGTGGGCGCAGCGTGCGGGGATTGGGTGGATTGCTAAAAATGGTAATGTAATTTCGCGAGAATACGGTTCTTGGGTTTTTTTGGGCGAAATCTTGACTAATTTGGAGTTAGCGCCGGATGCACCACACACCGAACATTGCGGTAGTTGCACTCGCTGCATTGATGCGTGTCCGACGGGGGCTATTACTGAGCCTTTTGTCGTGAATGCCGATCGGTGTATAGCCTATCACACGATCGAGAATCGAGCCGAAAAATTGCCCGACGAAATTGCCTCTAATTTACAAGGTTGGGTAGCAGGCTGCGACATTTGCCAAGATGTTTGTCCTTGGAATCAGCGATTTGCGAAACCAACTGATGTTGCAGAGTTTGAGCCTTATCCTGAAAACATAGCGCCGACACTTGCAGAATTAGCTGACATTTCCGACGAGGAATGGAACCGCAGATTTACAGCTTCGGCGCTGCGGCGAATTAAACCCGAAATGCTGCGGCGAAATGCGAAAGCCAATCAAATTAACCATTAAAAGTTGAGATGTTCGGGCGGAGGGTGCTTGTGGCGCACCTTACCCTATAGATAATAACCCTAGGGTGTCCGCAGATCGCCAAGAGCCAATACATTATGCGGTAAGTCATTCCCCCATCTAAAATCTAAAATCTAAAATCTAAAATGGTATGATCCCCGTTCCTTATTTGCTATTGTCCAATGACCAAAGTAATTATTTTTGATTTTGACGGTACTTTAGCAGATACAATCGATATTCTTCTGAGCATCACCAACCGTTTGTCAGTAGAATTTGGCTTTAAGTCTGCCACCAAAGAGGAACTGGCTCAACTGAGCAATTTAAATTCTTGGCAAATTTTGAAATATTCTGGCATTTCTCTCTTCAAATTCCCGCTGCTGATTAGAAAGTTGAAAGCAGAGTTGCGCCGTGAAATTCCCAACATTCAATTATTTCCGGGAATTAAAGAAGTTTTGCTGGAGTTAAAAAAACTTGACTTTCAACTGGGTATCATCACCTCTAATTCCCGGGAAAATGTCTTGGAAACGCTGGAAGCCAACGGTTTGCAAGGCACTTTTACGTTTATTTACTCTGGTTCAACTTTTGGCAAACATAAAGTTATTAATAGATGGCTCAAAAGAGAGCAGATAAATGCTCGAGAAGTCGTTTATGTGGGAGATGAAATCCGAGATATAGACGCTGCTAAAAAAACAGGAATTAAGGTAATTGCTGTAAGCTGGGGTTTTAATTCTCAGGAAGCTTTGGCTGCACAAAATCCAGATTTTTTGATCGAAAGCCCCCAGGAATTGAGCGAGATTATGAGTAATATGAGGTAAGTGTAAACAGATGTAAACTAAAATTGCAAAAGTTAAAGTAGTAAAAACTTTATGTCGGAACCGATTGAAAAAATGGATTGAGGCTGATATAAAGATGAAGGAGAAAGATTTACTCGATCGCTCAAATAAAGAGGAACAGTATTATGTCAGCATTTGAAACTTTCTTGACTTTTAGCTTGGCTTCCACTTGCGCGGTAGCTACTTTGGCGACTTGGTTGCGTTTTACCTATCCGCCTTCTGTTAAACGCAATTAGTTCTCTTATTTTTTGAATTTTTTACGAAAAACCGGGTTTCTTAGACTTTGCGTCATTCCCAGAAACCCGGTTTCTCTCGATTTTTTTTGCCATCCAGCATATATTTTCTCAGAAACCGGGTTTCTTCAACTTTGCGTAATTCCCAGAAAAAAAGAATAATGTTTTAGTCTCCTTCCCCCAGTTTCAGTGCGGCTAAAACGGCTTGCTGGCTAACTGCTTGGTAAATTTTACTAAAATGCTGCTTAAGTGCGTCAGAGGCGGGGGAAGATTTGCTATTGGTTCCTGTTGGGTTGGTTGCGAGGGGAATCGGGCCTAAAATATCTAAGACTGTTTCGCTGCTGGGCGGCGGCACAATTACGACTAAAGATGATTCTAGCTGCTGGTTGTATTCCCAAAAGCGATCGACCTTCGGCAATTTAGAATTCGCAGTCGGGGAATTTTTGCCGGAGTTGAGTTGAGAATTTTCCTCTCCTTGAGTACCCCGTGTCTGACGGAGTGCGGTCAAGATTTGCTCTTTGGTTCTTCCCCGCAGTTGAAAGAGTACGAAGGGGTCTTCTCCGAAGCGATCGCCCAACAAGTAGTATACTGCACTGATGTGCTTGCAAGGATTTTTGGGGTCGGGACAGGTGCAGCGCGCGTGAATATCAGATAAACTTAACGGAAATAGGGTTTTACCGGCCGCTGCAAATACATCTTCAATATTGTGCGGCATTTCTCCTGCTAATAATTTAGCCGAAAAAACCGCTCTTTGCGACATATTTTCAATCACATAATCCCAATCTTCATCGGTTAATGTATCGAGTTCTAAAGAAACTTGATAGGGCTTGGGATCAGTTCCTTGAACTACGGCAATTACTTCTTGGTTGGGAAACTTAATGCTGAGGACTTTACCTTCCCGCGCATATTGCCACCCGCGTTCTAAACGCTTTTTAAAGCGGTAAGTATTGATTAAATCTAACCACTGTTGTGTCCACCATTCTCTGTCTATCATAAAACGCAATTATAAAACGATATTTTCTCCGCTCGACTCTCCCTGCAAAATGCCAATAATCGTCCGAGTTACAAACTCCAAATCCTGCGGCACCGGGTGTAGCGGTAAATATTGTACCACATGACGTGCTGCGCGATCGTACAGCCCAAATCGCCAAATTTCCCCCGTCGAAACCGCACCGTACAAAATCGGACTCTCACTTTCTATCCAGCCATCAACAGCAATTAATTCAACAGCAAGCTGAGTAAAACCTTTGGTCAAATCCGACTGTTTTGCTTCAATGACTAGAAGATTGCTCGGACTGGGAATATAGTAATCTAGGGAGCCTTTTAACCAATTGCTCACACTAATCGCATACTCAATATTAATTGAATAGTCAAATAAATCGCAAATCCGATCGAGCAACGGAAAAATTAATGCCTCCCGGCGGGCTTGTTCAGTGGTTGTATTCACCCGTTTCAGTCTGCGCCGCATACTTTCTGCGAGTTCGGGCAACCAATCTAATTCGCATTGCGTGTAAGGGAGATTTTCGCGATCGGTGCGCTCGATCGTGCAGCCCAAATCTGCTAAAATATCTTCAGGCGAGAAAGGCAAATCAAAATACTTGCTAAAGCTGTAGGACTCGTTTGGATCTAAAACCTTCGGCATGGTGTCTATCTCCTTACTGAAACAGTATGCCCATGCTACTGAAATTATTCTTCTTCTGTTTCTATAATAGCATCGCGATCGAGAATTAGTAAATTGCGAAGTTGGTCTGTGTCGAGTTCGGTAAGCCAGTTTTCGCCCGCGCTGACTACTTGTTCGGCGAGAGCTTTTTTACTCTCGATCATATCGTGTATTTTCTCCTCTAACGTACCAGTGCAGACAAATTTGTGGACTTGCACGTTGCGAGTTTGACCGATACGAAATACGCGGTCAGTTGCCTGATTTTCTACTGCGGGATTCCACCATCTGTCATAATGGAAAACGTGGGTAGCCCTGGTTAAGTTCAAACCGGTGCCGCCAGCTTTTAACGATAATATCATAATCGGTGGGCCTTGGGGATCGTGCTGGAAGCGATCGATCATTTCTTCTCGCTGCTGTTGCTTAATTCCGCCGTACAAAAACAAAACTTCTCGCCCTAAATGCTTTTCTAAATGCGGTTTTAGGAGTTTTCCCCATTCGGCAAATTGAGTAAAAATCAAAGCCCGATCGCCCTCAGCGACAACCTCTTCCAACATTTCCACCAACCGCTGCAATTTCCCCGATTCTTGGCTGTTAACGCTCAATTCTTTGGGCTTAGCTGCTGCGTTCACAAGAGCCGGATGGTTGCAAAGTTGCTTCAGTTTTACCAGCAAAGCCAGAATCATACCCCGGCGCTGAATGCCCTCGGCTGATTCCAAATTAGCGATCGACTCTTCGACTACTTTCTGATATAATGCGGCCTGTCCAGCCGCCAGACTGCAAAATACAGTCATCTCCTGTTTTTCCGGCAAATCTTGAATGATTTCCTTGTCAGTTTTCAGGCGGCGGAGGATGAAAGGCCGAACGAGCGATCGCAAAGTATGCAATGATTCTCTATCGCCATATTTCTCAATCGGAATAGCAAATCGGCGCTGAAAGAAATTGCGCGGCCCCAAATAGCCGGGATTCAGAAACTCCAAAATAGACCACAATTCTTGCAGTCTATTTTCCACCGGAGTTCCCGTCAGCGCAATTCTAAAAGAAGCCTCGATTTGCCGCACCGCTTGCGACTGCTTAGCCTCGGAATTCTTAATATTTTGCGCTTCATCTAAAACCAATCCTTGCCATTTAGTGCTTTGAATTTCCTTAGAATCGCGGAACACCAGCGCGTAACTGGTAACTATTAAATCCTTCCCCTTAATTGCGGCCGCGAATGCTTTACCTTTAGCGCGTTTGTCTCCGTGGTGAACTAACACTTTCAGCGTCGGCCCGAATTTTTTGACTTCGCGCTCCCAATTGCCTAATACTGATGTGGGACAAACCAATAATGTCGGCGCTTCTAGGGCATTTTGTTCTTGTAAGTGTAGGAGGAAAGTAATTAGTTGAACAGTATTGTGGCACAAAATATTGTTGGCAACAAAATTGTGATGTTCGCTCACCTCAAAGTCGTAAACCCAGCCGCTGTAATCAAAATCCTCAATTTCCTCTATCCGACAATAAAATACTTCGCGATCGAGTATGAGTTGCAAATTTTCTCGAACATTATCTAGCTGCGGTACATTGAGATTTGCATAGGCATCCAGGGTCTGATTTGTCCATTTAGAAGGCTTTAGCTGGCGGTACTCTTGTTCTGCGGAACCAGCCAGCACATTTTCCATACCTGCTATCACCTTTCCTAGACTGGTGCGGGAAAACTGTTGGGAACCGTTAATATAAACAGGATTGTGCATCCCGAAATGCCGCAGCGGCAGTTTTGTCATCTCTACTGCATCAGCAACAAGATCCGAAACCGGAATTCCTTCGACATTTGTATTGGCAGTAACTTCGCAAATTTTCTCTAGTTTTTGCTGTTTTTCTGAATAACCAAAGCCGATTTCCTGCAAAAATATCCGCGCTGAGTTACCGCCGAAAGTGCCGATATAATAGGTGCGAAAAATTCCACTACCATTGGTAGCACGTTTCTGTCTGGCGGCGATTCGCAACCAAATTCCAAAACGGCGCAGGAGTGTAGAAAGTTGTTGGATAATTACAGGCGAAGCGGTACTAATTTCGACAGTCCGCACCTTCGGCTCTACAGAACCTTCAGCATCAAAGTAATTTTTTAGAAAAATCCGAATGCTATCAAGATTGGCTTGCATGATGAATTTTGGGAAGCTTTTATCTGCTGACAATTTTCCCCACTGATAGCCGCTAGCTTCTAGAAATTTTTGATATTCTCGACTGGATACAGTCAAATTTGCTGCTCTGGAATCATCGCGATCGCAAACAACAGGATTATTGATTTTGATCCCATACTTTTCGCTAATTCGGTGAAGTGAGATACGTAAATCTTCCAGAACAGTCGCATCTTTTTGTGTTATTATGAGCCTTGCTTGATTTGGCAGTTCATATCCCTCAGCAATCTGCCAAGCCAAAAACTTGACTAAATCAGGATCTTCTGGTTTTCCTTCCCAATACAATTTGGCAGGTACACAAACATAGTCTCCAACTTTGAACTCATTTGTCCAGCCATCGCGTCCTAACAATTTGTGACGGCGGGTAATGGTGATGCTGCTACCGTCTTGCAGTTTTATTGTTCGCAACTTTTCTTGGACTTGCTGGCGATAAAGTCGTCGAACATTTGCTTGTACAATCTTGCCCGTTTCCCGATGGATGGAATTTACAATTAATTGCTCGGTAGGTTCAGACCAAAAGCCCTCACCGTCGAATTCTATTTTGTTAGAATAAGCTTCCCAGATTTTTTCAGCTTCTTGTAAAAAACCATTGATAAAAAGCAAGCTCTGCGGTATCGCGCATTTTCCCAAACCCATATCGTCCGCGAGACAAGCACCTAAACCCCAGCGTTCTAAGAATGCCAACCAGCCCGCCCCTAGCGCTTGATAAGGCCGCAATTGTCCTCGGAAACTAGCCGGAGTCGCGATCGCACTTACGGCCTGATTATCGCTTAAAGTATTCAACAATTCCTGAAGTTGACCAGTTGCTTCAAAATTCACCACAGGCAACTTTTCAATAGTCTGAGAATCGCCCGAAGCCAAACGCAAAGCATCCTCCAAAGAAAGAGTCATTTGGGAATTGCGACTAGCAAAAAAAGTTTTAGCAGCCTTGACATCGGTGGCGCGCAACTCCACCCACTCGCCGTTAATTTCCACCAAAGGCGAATTAAGTTCTACCAGCCGATCGAATTCTGCCTTAGAAATGCGCTGTCCGCCGATCGTCAATTCCCACTTAAAACTTAGCAGACTTTGCAAACCCAGCCCGCCCTTCGCCGGATTTGCTTTCGGAGTTTCCGCTTGAATGCTCAAACCCAAACGACTCGCCCAACCATCAGCCTTTGTCAAACTAGGCGGCAAAACAACGCCCAACCCGCTATCAGCAAACCGCCAAGCCACAGACTTAATAAACTCGTAAGCTTGCAGCGGATTTAATTGACAAAATTGAGGTCGCTGTGCTTGCAAACTCGGTTCAATTAACGGATAAAGTTTCGATGCTAAACCCAACCCTCCCAGCAAAGTTTCTTGTGGCAATTCAATTGTCCGCCCCGCATAAGCCAAACGTTCAACAGAATTGTTCCAAACAGTTGTCGCATCTACCAAAAAATCAGTTTCATCTACTGCTTGCAAACAATAATTTAAACTCCAATTAACTTTACCAGGAGACGGAGGAATAAGTTGAAAGCAAGTGCGAAATTGACTTTGTTGAGATAATTGATTTTGCAGCGGTGCAGTCCAAGCACTCAGCTTGGTTGCCAAGTTTTCCAATGCTGCTGTTTCTACTGGAACTATCCCAGATTCTTGCTGCAAAGCTTGCAGCCACTCGCGCACAGGAGAAACTGTTTTGATGTCTAAAGTAGAGCTACCAGCCGTTAGCGCAGCCCTCGAAGAGGATCGCACTTGACTATCTACAATACTGCTCAAAAAGCCTAACACCAATTCCTCAGCCCCCGCAGGCAAATCCACCGCTAAAGGCAATTGAGTGGATTCTTCTTCTTTTTCCCCTCTTCCTTCTTCCTTCTTCCTTCTTCCTTCTTCCTTCTTCTGATATGTTCGACAAGCCGTCGGCATTTCCTTGGCGAAAGTAGCGAGACGGAGTTGATCTGTAGAACTATCTAACAAAGGTTGCCATTTGGCAATAGCAGAACCGTCGGACTGTTTCTCCAATCCAGGCAAAAATTTGCATCTTGCCAACAAATCCAAACTCCACCTAGCAACATGAGACCAAAAACGCAAATCTGAGCCGACAAAAAAGTCGGGTTCTGTGCTATTAAGCGGCAGTGATTGCAAGAAAACAAAAGCTGCTTGAGGGTTGAGAAAATAACCCTCGACTTGCCAGGGATAAAGGTAAATTTCCTCGGTTGGGGCAGGTTCTGAAAAAGCTGCGGCCGAGTGCTGCGGCATCAGAGTTGCGTTCGATTCTGAGATTTGGGTCGGAAGTGCGATCGCCCGAATTTGCCTTTGAATTGAGGAGTTTTGGGGGGGGATTTCTGCTGCGTTTTGACTTTTGGGCGATCGCCTAGTTTTTTTGCCTTTTTCCGGTGGAGTTTCGGCAAGTTCCGGTAATTGCCAATTCAGTTTTCCCGACTGCTGCAAGGAAGTTAAGAACGTCTTCAATTCAGCTTCAGTCATTGCCAATGGATGGCGAATATTTATCGATTCACTGATGTCGCTCGCCCCTATTTTTCGCCAAGTTTCTCCCCAAATAAATAACCCACTTTTTTCGGGATCTAGCAGCCAAGTGCCGTGTAAAATTGCCATTTTATTGAGCCCTGATAACTTGATTATTTGCAAGATTTACTACAGCAATCTTGTTTGATTTGTAAAAAATATTTTTTTAACGAACCTGAAAATTACTCAACAGTCAACTGACAACAGTCAACTGACAACAGTCAACTGACAACAGTCAACTGACAACAGTCAACTGACAAATGAAAATTGATCCTACCATCTATTTCAGCTATTGGGCGATCGCCCGCCCAATACCAAAAATAATCAAAGAGTATAAATGCTTACAGTAAAGGAGCCAGCAGTCGATCGCACCAAATAATCTCTCTCTTTTGGCATTGGACTCTCAAACATCCTGTGGTAGTGTTACGATCCCGACAGAGAAAGAATGTGGTAGATAAGGAAGCAGTCCTACATGGTAGAGATAGACAAGTCAATATCCTTCGATGGAAGGGATATTAGACTGAAGATTGGTTTACTAGCGCCTCAAGCAGGCGGTGCAGTTTTGATTCAGTCGGGTGACACGGCGGTTTTAGTGACAGCGACTCGATCGCAGGGGAGAGAAGGAATTGATTTCCTGCCCCTGTTGGTGGATTACGAAGAGAGACTGTACGCAGGCGGTAAAATTCCCGGTGGATTTTTGCGCCGGGAAGGGCGTCCCCCAGAAAAAGTGACTTTGACTGGGCGTTTGATCGATCGACCGTTGCGCCCGCTATTCCCAAGCTGGCTGCGAGACGACATCCAAGTCGTAGCAACAACGCTGTCGATGGACGAACAAGTACCCCCAGACGTTTTGGCGGTAACAGGTGCTTCCGTAGCGATTCTGCTGGCGAAAATGCCGTTTTACGGGCCGATGGCTGCCGTGCGAGTCGGTTTGGTAGGGGACGATTTCATCATCAACCCAACCTACAGCGAAATCAAAGAAGGCGAGTTGGATCTCGTGGTAGCCGGTTCTCCAGACGGAGTAATCATGGTGGAAGCCAGCGCCAACCAATTGCCGGAACAGGATATCATCGAGGCGATCGACTTCGGCTACGAAGCAGCCTGTGACTTGATTCAAGCCCAGCGCGAAATCATGGCAGAATTGGGCATCGATTTGGTGGTAGAGGAACGCCCACCGCAAGATTCAGCCCTGGAAAACTTCATTCGCGATCGCGCCCAAGAACCAATCCGCATCATTTTGTCAAGATTTGAAAAAGACAAAGCAATACGGAATGCAGCTTTGGATGAAGTTAAGGCCAATGCAGTCGAATCTGCGATCGCCGAACTTGCCGAAGACGATCCGATCAAACTAGCCGCCACCGCCAACAGCAAGACGATCGGCAACGTTTTCAAAGACGTTACCAAGAAAATGATGCGGAAGCAAATCATCGAAGATGGCGTCCGTGTAGACGGTCGCAAGCTAGACGAGGTGCGATCCGTTTCTTGTCGCGTAGGCGTGCTGCCGTCGCGAGTACACGGCTGTGCGTTGTTTAATCGGGGCTTAACCCAAGTCTTGTCCGCAGCTACCCTGGGAACCCCAGGCGACGCCCAAGATTTAGGAGACGACTTGCACCCGCAGCAAGACAAACGCTACTTGCATCACTACAATTTCCCGCCGTTTTCCGTGGGAGAAACTAAGCCGATGCGATCGCCCGGACGCCGAGAAATCGGTCACGGAGCCCTCGCAGAACGCGCTTTGCTGCCCGTTTTGCCATCCAAAGAAGATTTCCCCTACGTGATTCGCGTAGTTTCAGAAATCCTCTCTTCCGACGGTTCAACCTCAATGGGTTCAGTTTGCGCCTCAACGCTAGCGTTAATGGATGCAGGCGTTCCCATTTCCCAACCCGTCAGCGGCGCGGCAATGGGCTTAATTAAAGAAGGCGATGAAGTCCGAATTTTGACTGACATTCAGGCAATTGAAGACTTTTTAGGCGACATGGACTTCAAAGTAGCCGGTACCGACACCGGAATTACTGCTTTGCAAATGGACATGAAAATCAAAGGTTTGCCCTTAGATGTAATTGCCACAGCCATCCGCCAAGCCAAACCCGCGAGACTGCACATTTTAGAAAGAATGCTGTCAACTATCGACACTCCCCGCAAGGAAATGTCGCAGTTTGCACCGCGTTTGCTAACCCTGAAAATCGATCCAGAATTCATTGGTTTGGTAATTGGGCCAGGTGGCAAAACGATCAAAGCCATCACCGAAGAAACCGGTGTCAAGATTGACATCGAAGACGACGGAACCGTGACAATTGCTGGTAACGACAGCGAAAAAGCTCAGCGGGCTTACAATATTGTCCAAGGCATGACGCGCAAGTTGAATGCTGGAGATGTGTATGTCGGCCGCGTAACTCGAATTATTCCGATCGGCGCTTTTGTAGAAATTCTGCCAGGAAAAGAAGGAATGATTCACATTTCCCAGTTAGCGGACTACCGCGTTGGGAAAGTGGAAGATGAGTTAGCTGTCAGCGATGAAGTGATTGTCAAAGTGCGAGAAATTGACAATAAAGGTCGAATTAATTTGACCCGCTTGAATATTCATCCCGACGAAGCGGTAGCCGCCCGCGAAGCGCTGAATAAATAGTTTAGGGTTGGTAATTGGTAATTGCTTGGACGGTAATTGCTAATTGCTAATTAAAATTCAATCTGGTTGTTTCCGATTGATTTGGGTGTGAAGTGCGCGACAGCGACAGATCGACAAAAGTGCGATCGGCTGTAGAAGTTAATAAAGTCGCGCACTTTACCCTCTGCGGCTCAAACCGCAACTACACAATCCATCGCAACTGTGATTCAAGAGTGACAATCTTCGATGTCCCCGTTATAGCCGCAGGATATATTCTATGACAGGGGCAGTTCTATTTGAAACAGAGAACCTTTCCCAACCTCGCTACTTACCGTTAGGCGTCCGCCGTGAGCTTCCACAATTTGCTGGGCGATCGCCAATCCCAATCCAGAGCCGCCTTTCTTCCGTGTTCGTTCCTCATCAACTCGGTAAAAGCGGTCAAAAATGTGTGGCAAATCTACATCGGGAATGCCGATTCCCGTATCTTCTATTTGAATTAAAATGTGATGAGATTGAGTCAATAACCGCAACCATACTGTTCCTTCAGGCAAGGTATATTTGCAGGCATTGGTGAGTAGATTAGTGATAGCTTGTTTTAATAAATCAGAATTGGCTTTGATGATAACTCTCTCTTCAGGCAGTTCTAAATGAAGGCTTAAATGCTGGGCAACACCCTGTATTGATGAAGTGGCGATCGTATTTTTCAACAGGTCATTCAAGTGAATCGATTGAATCGAGTTTGCGTCTAACTGTCCTGCCTGTCGTGCTAAAAACAAGAGATCGGTCACCAACCGATTCATCGACTTAGCCGTTTCAGCAATCTTTTCCAATCGAGAGTGCTTAGGCTTGCCGGCATCGACTGGGCTGAGTAAGCCAACCTGGGCATTGCTGAGTATTGTGGCAAGCGGTGCCCTTAGTTCGTGGGAAGCATCAGACGTAAATCTTTGCATTTGGGCATAGGCATTTTGAATGGGTTGCATTGCCAAACCGCCTAAAAACCAACCTACTAGACTAATGGCGCCCAGGGTCAAGGGCATTGTTACCACCATCACAATCAGTAACTCTCTCAGTGTTTCCTGAGCATCCGTCAATGGGATAGCAATCTGGAGATAGCCAATCGTGCGTCCTTTGTGCTCAACCGGAAGGGTTAATTGTCGCAGCCACTCGGGGGGAGACTGAATGGTTTGAAACGCCGCGATCGCCTGAATCCGATCCGAGGGCTGCGTCCCATAAAACTGTTGCAGTTGTCCAGTCGCTGAATACCACCGGGCGTAAACAACTTCACTGTCAGAGGGGGGAGAATAATTACCAAGAATCGGAACGTTACTCAGATCGATGTGTTCTTTTCCCTGCCGCAAACCATACTCAATATTGGCAGCCATGACTCTGGCTTTTTTGTAGAGTAGTCGATCGCTCTCTTCTAAGCGGTTAACCGAGCGCTGGTAGTAAATGATCCCTGCAAAAACGATCAGAATAGCCCCCATCGAGAGCGTAAACCAGTGGGCAAGATTGCGGCGGCTACGATTAAACATCTGGATTCAAGCGATATCCCATACCATATACGGTTTCTAGCCAACTGACAGCACCTATCATCTGCAATCGCTGCCGCAGACGACGCACTAGGACAGTAATCGCATTACTCTCCGGTTCGCTGCCCCACTCCCACAAGGCTTGTTCAATTTGGCTGCGGGAGAGTACCTGACGAGGATGGCGCATCAGATACTCTAGAAATAGAAATTCGCGAGTCGATAAATGCAGACTTTGCTCCCTCCGTTCCATAGTCAGCGTTGATAGATGTAGAGTCAGATCTTCAACCTGTAAAGTCTCCCCTTTCCAAAGCGGCGATCGTCGTCCCAATGCCCGCACCCGTGCCAGCAGTTCAAACACATCGGCAGGTTTGATGAGATAATCATCCGCTCCAGCGTCTAAACCGCTAATTTTGTCAACAATCCCATCTTTGGCAGTCAACAGCAACACTGGGGCCGTTTTTCCCAGACGGCGGTATTGCTGGCATAAGCTTAAGCCACTGACCTCAGGTAATAACCAATCCAGGATCAACAGATCGTAGTCCCGCTTCGATAAAATCCACTGGGCCGTCGCCCCATCTTCTACACCATCCACAATATGTCCTGCCTCAGAGAGAGCAGCTTGAAGTGGCTCCAGTTGATCTACATCGTCTTCTACCAGGAGAATTCGCATCCGTCTAACCATTGTTCGGCAAATTGATTTTATGTATGGTAGAGAAGAAATTTAGGAAAACCCTCCATCACAGGTAAGATTTATGCCAATCTGTTGCTAACTAAAATGTTGGTAGTTTCTCCAGATTATTTCGAGCAATCTAAATCTAAAATCCAACATTTCAATGGCTTTACCTCGCTTCCTACCACTTCTACACCGCGCTGCCTGGGAATTCTGGTTACCTCTGCCTTTGGTAGCAGCCTTATTCTGGACTACAGGTAACTTCATCGCGGCTCAAACTCTAAGCCGTCCTTATAACTCTGTCAACAAACTCCCGGCAGATAGACAGTTGAATCGGAGATTACCAGTAACAATCTTGACCATAAATGCAGAAATCGATCGCAGCCTGGGTGTTACCACTATTTTTGTCAACACCAGTGACTCAACTTTAAAGAAGCTGGAATACGAGTTTCCAGTAACCCAAACCAGTCAGGTCGAAGCAGCGATCGCCCAAGAATTAGCAATGCCAGTTGAAAATGTCCGCAAACTGATCGGCTACCGGCTCGAGAACTAAGCGGTCGATCGAAAAATTGCTGCACTATTGGCGAGTGGGAAATAGATCGAGTGCCGCCGATCGCAAGCATGGATTTAGTGCCTGTGATGAGAAGGACTAGAAATTGTGTCTTCTCTAAGATCGATAGGCTCAATTCGAGTTTGAAGCCAGGCAAAGACAAGCGCAACTCCCAACAAAACGATCGTTGTGCCTGCTACCAGTTGCAACATGATACTGTAACGCATAGCCCCCCATTAAGCTAAATCAAAGTGTTCCATGTGAACGTTCGTGACGGGAACCTTTAGTTCAAATAACGCCCGCTCAACGGCATCCATCATCACCGGAGCCGCACAGACAAAGTAATGCCGACTGCCCCGATGAAGAGGAATGTATTTTTCCAATAATGCTTGGTCAACATAACCTGTGTCACCTGCCCAATCGTCATCAACTTTTCGCAACACATAGACGATCGATATATCTAATTTTTCCTTTAAAGCGTCTAGCTCTTGTTGATAGGTCAGGTCGTCCCACGAGGAAGCCGCGTAGATGAGCAAAAAGGGGCGATCGTCCTTTCGTTCAGCCGCGGTCAACAGGATGCTGAAGATGGGTGTAATCCCCACTCCACCAGCAATCAATACAAAGCCAGCGCTGTCCCAATAGCGCTCGGTCGTAAATACGCCATAGGGCCCATCCAAATACGCTCTCGTTCCCGGTTGGACATCTTTGATGCCTTTGGTGAAATCTCCGAGCGCCTTGATACCAAACTCGATGCGATCGGCGCGATCGGCACTAGACGACATCGAAAACGGATGTTCTCGCATACTCAACGGGGTAATATTCAGCGTCAACCAGGCAAATTGACCGGGTTCAAAGGTAAAGCCTTCATGTCCCAGCGGACGCAATGCCAGCGTCCAGACATCACCCCGTTGGGGCAGCACTTCCTCTACCACGTAGGGCTTTTTAGTCATCAACCAGGGTTTGACCAAACGCACATAAATGATTAGCCAGAGCGAGATGAGAATAATGCCTCCCCAGAGCACGGCTTTCCAGAACAAGCCTAAATAATTGCCAACGGCGAGGGCATGTGCAAAGCCGAACCCCAGTGCCACCACTGCCAGAATGGTGTGAGAGGCTCGCCAGGGTTCGTAGGGAATCTTTAGTGGTTTGCGCCAGATGGTTGTCACCACCATTGCCAGAAATGCCAGTGTACCCAAGACTGCCATCCGCGCCCGCCAGGGTGCCTGGGGAAAGTTGAGTAGTTGCAGGGTTTCCGGTTGAGCAATAAATAAGATAACTGGATGTACCAGCACCATGAAAAATGCCACCAGTGAGGTATAGCGATGAAACTGCAGCAGGATATCAATCCCGTAAGAGGTTTCGATCCGATTGACGCGGGCCGTTAGGATAAATTGCAACGCCATCATCGCCAAGCCAATAAAGCCCAGTGCTACCGAAAACTCAGTCCAGAATCCACGTCCAGAGGGAGCCGGATGCAATAACAGCACCAACAGGGGAAATAGAGCCAGTGACAGATACCCTAAAATCCAGAGAACAGCAACCGCGCTCGGGCTATGCATTAACAACCTTCTCATAGCAAACTCCTAGAAGATTATGGTTGGGATGCGAGTTGAAACCGTCGGTTTACTTCTTCCCAGTTGACCACATTCCACCAATTGGTCAGATATTCAGCGCGGCGATTTTGGTAGCGCAGATAATAAGCGTGTTCCCAGACATCGTTGCCCAGGATTGGGTATAAGCCTTCGGTAATCGGATTGTCCTGATTGGGCGTTGTGGTAATTTGCAGTTGTCCTTGGGAATTACGAACTAACCAAACCCAACCACTGCCAAAGCGACCGCCCCCCGCTTCGTTAAACTGTTTTCTAAAGTTCTCGAAACTCCCAAAGGTTTGATTGATGGCTTCAGCAACTGCACCAGTAGGTTGCCCACCCCCATTGGGACTCATAATTTGCCAGAAAATCGTGTGGTTTAAATGCCCGCCCCCATTATTCCGAATAGTTGTGCGAATAGCTTCCGGTACACTGTTAAGGTCACGTAGCAAAGCTTCAACACTACGGTTCTGCAAATTCGACTGTTGCTTTAATGCCTCATTGAGATTCTCAACATAAGAGGCGTGATGGCGATCGTGATGAAGCTTCATAGTTTCGGTATCAATAGCTTTCGCCAATGCACCATACTCATAGGGCAACGGCGGTAGTTGCGCGGGGTAGGCGCTCAGTTCCCCACCCGGTGATGCGACGGCAGATGGTTGAGTCGTCGAGGGGGATGTCTGCGCCTGTGGTGTCGATTGAGATGTCTGCGCCTGTGGTGTCGATTGACAGGAAACGATCAGCAGGACTACGGCAGCTCCTGCTATCAAAAAACGGATAGGTTGTTGTAAAAAGTTTTTCATCGTTTTTGGTCAATTCAATGAGGTAAAAAAGACGGTTTGACAGATTCGGAAGAGCCCGCACGATCGGCAGCAGCTATTGCTTCGCTAAGAGCTTCGCCTTGAATCACCGGGATTGAGCAAGGAGGATGAGGAACGACATAGTTACTGACACTCCCTACTAGCACCTCGGCTAACCCTTTGGTTGTTCTACGACAAAAATAAGGTCTGATCTCCACTGTCGAGATATAGCAGTTCTCAAAAAAGTGAGGTATGCTCTATGCCCGCGGAGGCCTATGCCCGCGGAGCCCTATGCCCAGTCGTACCTCATCTTTCGCTCGAAAGGCTATACATGAAAAATCGCCCGTCCTGGCTTTCCCTTTTCGTAGCTAAAGTCTACTGACATATGCCACGCCTTTACTTCTGCTGATAAAGCTGCAATAGCTTTTGATTTTTCTCCTCTCCTGCACTTAGGGAAGTGATGGGAGTGTACTGACTCAAGTGAGATGGGTCAATACAATGAAAAACTTTGCAAACAGCATTCTCTTGTGCTGCTAGGGTAAGCGCTTGCTCAAAGAGAAAGGGTGATTCATCAAAAACATCAAAATCCTTATTAATTTCCTTCTACTGATTAGCCATGAGCTAATTAGCATTGGAGTAGATTCGACTCATACTGATACTGAAAAAATCCTATCTAAGCGTTTAAGCTGTTATCTTTTAGAGTCACAAGTAAATGTGACTAAAAAATGACAAAAGTTTTTATTACCGGCTGGCGGGGTGACAAGCCCACTTGAAACCCAGATGGGGCAAAGGTTGAGCTTCGTTGTGGGAAAAAAAATCGGCCGCCGAATTGTGACAAGCTAGTACAGCTCGGCGTAAATAAACAGACTATTAAACGGCCAAGACTTTACCCTTATATGTCCACTTAAAAGGTTTGGCGATTGTTTGATTAAAGTAGTTAATAAAATTGAGGATGCGATTTTTTAGATCGTACTGACTGGTGAAACTTGCTCTTTTTAGTAATTTCCGCACCAAAATACGCTCACCAAATATCTATTTGATTAAGCCACGAAGAATGTTTGGGTGTGTAATGGAAAACAATTTGATGTGTTGGGTCACTTAAAAAAATAGCACGGGATTTCATAGATTGAAGTATGCCACTTTTTCCCTTAATACCGAGGTCGATATCTAAGCCTTCTTTTTCTGCGACCAAACGCACCAATGATTCAGATTGGTGAGTATTCAGACAATCCATAATTAGATGCCATTTTTTGGCATTAGGGTCAGTTTCAATGAGGTGACGAATATTCAGTAAAAAATCCGATTCTGTTCTCGAATCTCCGCAAGGAAAGCTCGATAATCTTACCCGTAGCAATATTGAAATTCGCTATCAAGCTCTGCGTGCCATGACGAATATATTCAAACTCTCTTCTTGCAACTTTTCCGGGTCGCATCGGCAAGTCTTTTTCGAGACGTTCAATAGCTTAAATCCCTGTCATCTCATCAACCGATATAGATAGTATGTTCTCCATTTTGACTGCGTTAAATCGCAGTAAGATATAAGCCTGTAATATCTTTAACTTTTGCATCAAATTCTTCATCCACAGGGGGGGGTTAACCAGTAGCGCGAGGCGTGTGGTTTAAGTTCTGCTTCTTCTAATAATCTGCCAACATGGCGGATTGATATACTTTCAATAATGCCTTGAAACATGATTTCCTCCGCCAACTCTCTCGCCGTCCAGTGGCTTATTGGTCGTCCGTAATCGGACGGCGATGAACAGGCAAGTGCAAATAACTCGGTTACTTGTTCCATGCTAAATTTTACTGGTGCGCCAATACGCTCTCGATCTTGTAATTTTTGCAAAATCGATAAGTCTTTTCCCTCGCTCTCCAACCATCGGTTTCGCCATAAGCGAGCCATCTGTCTGTTAATCTCTAGGCTTCTGGCTATTTCACGATGGTTTTGACCATCAGATGCCATGATAATGATTTTGGCTCGTAGCACTAGCTGTTGCGGCGTGTTGTGTTTCTCGATCAACTGGTGAAGCTGATGACGCTCGCTATCGCTTAAATTTAATGTTTTAGTAAGGATTCAGGTCTAAGAACTTACAGCTCCAACGCTTATCTAGCAAGGGTTTCAGGGGTAAATTATGGCTTTTACCTCGCTCTGTTCATTGTCAATAAGTGACCATAAATCAAACTTTCTCCCAGTTTATTGACAATATACATTGATTTAGCATCAGTCTACAGATCTAAAGTCTTTACCCAGCAAGGAGTTCAGTGACCTGAATCCTTACATGTTTTAGGCATTAATAAGGCCATTATGACTCCTTGATTACCTACCGAAACTGCTCTACACTAACTATGTTATTCTACCACAGATATAGTCTATCTACTTACGCCGAGCTGTACTAGCCTATCCTAAAAAAATGCTACCGACATCCTATCAGACCCATTTAGGATCGGGAATTAAATAACTAGGACTTACGCATTGACAAAAAATATCATCTATGTAGTCTAGATAATGGCATCCTTGTGAAGGTTGGCAAAAATATGCTCACGGACAACAGAAGTAAACAGATTCCTCTGTACTTCATACGGCTCTCCTAACTTTATGGTGTATAATGTAATAAACAATACATTTACTGTCATGGACTTTTATTTGGACTATATATTAGACTTGCCTGGAGTGAAGGTTGAAAGTTGTACTCAAATTGAGGGAAAAATTTTATGTTTGACTGAGGATTTTAGGAGAAGGTATGGTTTGTCATCACTGTCAAAATTATACCGAACAAATGCATCAGAATCGACCAATTTTAGTAAGAGATTTACCAGTTTTTGGTCGTTCTGTGTATTTAAGAATCCCACGACGGCAGTTTTATTGTCCTACTTGCCAACGGTATCCCACAGAAAAAATAGATTTTTTGGACATTAAAAGACGACATACTCAACGATATGAACAAAATATTTATGAGCGTGTCAAGCAATCGAACATGGAGCAAATTGGACGAGAAGAAGAACTAAGCTATCACGAAATAAAAGGAATATTTGATCGAGTAAACAAAGCTCAAAAAAAAATAAATTGGGGAGAGGCTAAACGAATCTCTCTGAATGAGATAAGTATGCGGAAAGGTCAAGAAAATTTTGTGACTGTCGTTAGTGACCTGGGCGAAGGTAATTTAATTGAGATGATTGATTCTCATCGTTCCGAAGAAATCATTGAAGTTCTTATGACACAGGCAATTGAGGTTCGAGAACAAGTTGAGGAGGTGAGTGTTGATATGTGGGGAGGATTCCCTAAAGTTATCAAAAAAGTATTCCCAAATGCCAAGGTTGTTATCGATCGTTTCCATGTAATGAAAATAGTTAATAAAGACTTGAATAAATTGCGTAGAGCAGCCGGAATAACAGACAGAAAAAGTAAATATTTATTGTTAAGTAATCGAGTAAATTTGAATCCCGAGCAGATTGACAAATTAGAATTGACTTTAGGAAAATCAGAATGTTTGAGAATTGCGTATGAGATGAAAGAAAAATTTAGAGAAATATATGAGACTAATTTGACCGTCAAAGAAGGGCAGAAAAAAATCAAAGAATGGCTAAATCATGCACAAGTATTTTTCAGAGAATCTGCATCAACAATTGAAAATCATTTTGAGGGTATTTGCAACTACTTTCTTAATCGAACAACAAGTGGAGTCATGTCAGGAATCAACAATCGAATTAAGTTGATAATGCGGCAAGGATATGGCTTTTCTAATTTTAATAATTTCAGAAATCGCGTATTAGCTTGTTTTTCTGATTAGATAAAATTATCACCACAAGTTCAGGAGAACCCTTCATACCAATTGCTAATTATGTTTTCAGAGCGTATAAACTCCAATTTCACAAAAGCTTGAAGTGAACAAAATATATGTGTTTTTATTGCATAGGTATCTCTAACCATGAATCGACAAATTCCACATACTTGTTTTATAGCACGATGAAAAGTTTCAATACCCCCAATGAGTATCATGAATTGTGACGAAGATACTTCTGGTTATGTCTTTAATTTTCTCCTCATCTGGCAGATATAAAATATAATGTCTAGAGTCTTCTTTTTGAAAGTCACACCTTTACAACTTTATAAATCCAAATTCTTTCAGATGAGTCTTTAATCCTTCTTCGGGAATAGCCAGAGTGCTTACCTGACAATACTTGTGTGGTTCATTTGAAACAGTTCTATTTTTTTTAATTCCGAATAGGAAACCCAATTTCTGGTTTTTTAGAAATTTCAAGTTTTCTACTCCTGAATACCAACTATCTCCTGTTACCATTCTGGGTTTGACTCCCCAGCTTATTATTTCACTTACCATTTCTCTAAAATAATCGTTTTTTGTTTTTCCCTCCTTTTTATCATATATTCTATAATTTATTGGCACTGAATTACATTAATATCGCTGTAATATAGAGTGATTAAATTGTAAGGATTCAGGTCAAAAAACTTGCAGATCCAACGCTTATGTGGCAAGGGTTTCAGGGTAAAGTAAGAGCTTTTGTCTTTATCTGTTGACTGTCAATAAGTGACCAGAAATCACAGTTTTTCCCGCTCTATTGACAATAGAGATTTATTTAGCATCAAGCTACAGATATAAAGTCTTTACCCAGCAAGGAGTTCAGTGACCTGAATCCTTACCTCCCAGTTTCTAGCAAATGAAAAAATTTCCGATTGTTGGCATCACAACATACAACCGCTGTCCAGCAGGCGAATATCGCTTAAATGGAACTTATATTGATGCAGTTCAGGGGGCTGGTGGCATTCCGATTTTACTGCCGCCCCATCAATTAGATCCGCCTAGTATTTTGGATGCAGTAGATGGTTTGATTTTTTCCGGGGGGGGAGATATTAACCCAGAACTTTATGGCGGTTATGCCGATCGCACAGTTTACTCGGTTAATGCAGAACGCGACAATTTTGAATTAAACTTAGCAAAGCTAGCTTTGAAGGCTGACATACCTGTGTTGGGGATTTGCCGGGGAATGCAAATGCTGAACGTAGCCAGGGTGGCAGTTTGGTGATTCACGTACCGGATGCTTACGGAGACGAGGTTAATCACGGATCGGGAATTCCCCCGCGTGCGATCGAGCATACTATTGAAATTGAGCCAAACAGTCGGCTAGCAAAAATTATGGGAAAAACTTCAACAACAGTTGTTTCCTGGCATCATCAAGCAGTGCGGAAGGTAACATCCGATTGGCAAATAGTAGCCAACGCACCTGACACTTTGGTAGAAGCAATGGAACACTGCTCTCACCCTTGGATGATAGCAATTCAATGGCACCCAGAAATGTCGCCAAACTGTTCGTTTAACTCTCGAATTTTTCAGGCTTTCGTAGAAGCAGCCGCTTCAAAATTTATGAATTCTACCAAGTCAGCTTTAAAATTGTCGGCGTGAATTTTACACATTTAGTATCTCATGCCAAATCCGGCTTAAATATCCCCTTACTCTCTCAGTCTGCGAAGGCAGACTTCGTTTGTATAGTAGCGGTTGAAACCGCTTATTCTTGATAGTCAGTATCTATTTCAATATCGAGAGTATCTTCATCTATTCTGACATACAGAACATTCGGGCGACAGCAAACCTGACAATCTTCGATATAAGATTGCTCCATACCACCGCTGATATCAACAAAAGTTGTACTCGGTTCGCCGCAGAAAGCACAGTAATATTCAGCCGTTGTTTGCATCTTTTTCGCACTCTCTTTTTGTGACTTCGTGGCGGTAGCGAAACATATCTGTTAACCGCATTTCCACCCACCAACCTAACAACAAATCGACAATCGGGCCGCCCGGTATCGAAAATGCGATCGCATCTGTCAATCTAGTCTGGCCATTTTCTGAGGTAAACTCGTGTCGGTGAATCCAACTCGCCATCGGCCCCTCAGTTTGTTCGTCAACAAACAAGCGATACTTTTGGCACTCAGTGTGAGTCGCCACCCATTTTACAGGAATCGGCCCCAATAACAGGCGAAATTCTGATACAGCACCCACATCTAGTCCCCCTTCGCGGCGAATGATTTTCACCGGTTGCCAAGGCGGAGTCAAAAGTTGCAGAATGTCGGGCCTTTCGTGAAAGTTCCAGACTGCTTCAACGGTGGCATTAATTAAGGATGAATATCTAAAATTAGGCATTTTATAGATTAAGTTAAACAGTTATTTCCGATCGCATTTCAGCATTGGCAGTATTATCCTCTGTCTCAGTACAAACAGCAACAGTTAGTTTCAATCCCAAAGCATTCAGCCAAGTTCCCAGATTGTAAATTGTATCGCTTCCTTGCTGCGACAGCAATTCATCCAGTTTTTTTAAATGCAATTCATATTCTTCTGAAGACATCTGCTGTTTGCCAAGAGCTTCTGCTACATTACTAAGTACCATTTTTAGCAGTTCTGCCTCCGGGTTTTCTTCTTCAAACAAAGCCTCTAGATACATAGCAGAATCTATTGGTTTTTTGAGAGATTCTATTAGAAAGGGATGGTAAGGTAAACTTTTAGGCATTATTTTCACTCCTGTAATCATTCCAGTATTTGATAGCTTGCTGTATGTCTCGGTCTTGAGTGCTTTTATCCCCGCCTATTAAAAGCAGGATAAGAGTTGTGCCGACTTGTCCGAAATAGATTCGGTATCCAGGGCCATAATCTATTTTTAATTCATAGACTCCTTCTCCAACAAATCGATAATCTCCGAGATTGCCCAGTTGAACTCTGTCTAATCTCAACCTAATTCTAGCTTTAGCTTTGCCATCTCGGAGAACATTAAACCATTCCTCGAAAGGCACTCTGTTGTCTGGCGTAGTATAACGCTGAATTTCTCTCGGTTGGACTTCTGGCATAATTGTATTATAGTATGTCGCTCCTCATCTTATCTTGAACCTGTTGCCAAGGCGGAGTCAAAAGTTGCAGAATG
>NZ_JAUBWA010000107.1:0-24474 GCF_036702825.1 Microcoleus sp. A003_D6
GCTTCCAACGAGGCACTCCTAGCCTATGCGGTCAAACCTTTTTATCGAGGCAAGAAAGTCACAGTAATTGGTGCAATTAGTTTCCAGCGAGTAGTGGCATTAATGACCATAGATAACTCGATGGATAGCCAAGCATTTGAGGTGTTTGTCGAGCAATGTTTAGTGCCACAATTGTGGTCGGGAGCAGTAAGCTGTGTTGCATCTAGATTGCCTATGGTATTAGAGAGGGAGAGGGGGAGAAGGGGAGAGGGGGAGATGATTTGACGATTTTTGATCGGGACTCGAAATATACAATTTAAATGCACAACAGCTTAGTAGTGATGGATAACTTACCAGCAGCGCATAAAGTAAATTCAATTAAGCCTATGATTGAAGCGGTGGGTGCTTCTATCTTGTGTTTGTCCCCATACTCTCCTGATTTTAATCCAATTGAATTATGGTGGTCGCAACTTAAATATTTATTGCGAAAGTTTTCGCCAACGACCACTAAAATGGTTGACACCATAATTGCTGTGGCTCTTGACTTAATTAATCCGAAACATCTCAAAAACTGGTTTACTAATTGCTGCTACTGTACCTCATAACATCCGGAAGTGCTGTAAATTAAGCTCTCTCTCTACAATTAAAATGTTGTGGGGTGGACACTATTAGCCCGCCCCAAATATGCGAGCAAAAGGGAAAAAGCTTGTGATAGCTGAAAACTTATGAAGTTAATCTTCATAACTAATCGCTCTTCCCAAAGGAGCTTGCGTTCCGGAATATCTTAATAACTAATCGCTCTTTCCAGAGTATCTTGTAACTGAAGTTCTAAGGGGCGGTCGGAGCGAATTTCTAAACCGGGTAACTCGTTTTTGACTAACATTTTTTCGCCTGTTTCAGCAGTGGCGCTCGGCCAAAGTACCCAGCGGCTGCCCAGGGAAAGAGTGCTTAAGCTTGCAGAGTTTTGAGTCAGCCAAATTATCGGCAGTTTAGGCCGATTCTCAACAGCATCTTCCCCAGCATTAACCGCAGCTAAAGTTTCCAAAACTACCCGGTTCCCCGAAACGAGTCCAGTCCCGGCAGTCCAAAGTTTGACGTTTAACAGGCGCTTGCTAGCATAGAAGTACAGGGATGCAGCTACAGTTACGGCTCGTTCAAATTCTTCTGGCTGCCACGCCGCAGCGCTGTCGAGAGCAATAATAATTTCTTGACCGCCGGCTGCAACTTCTAACTCTCTTACCCGCAGTTCTCCGTAGCGGGCGCTGGTGCGCCAGTGAATCAGGCGTGTGGGGTCTCCGTGGCGGTAAGGTCTCAGGTTGCGGGTGAGCCCTTCGGTTGCAGTTTGCGATCGACTGCGATTGTAAAATTGCGGACTGTCTTCTTGACCGATGCGATCGATCAAAGGGCAAGTGCTCAACGGCAAAACTTGTGGATACACAACCGCCACCGCTTTGACTGGGCGGCTGCGCCGGCACCAAAACAACCCTAAAGGCGCCGCCGTCCTCAAGTTTACCTCTTGCCAGCGATAGACGCCGCGCTGCCGGACTTCCAGGTAGTATGTATCCCTGTATATACTTAGAGGCTGTATCACCTCGATCGGGCGGACGATCGGTTCTCCCAATACAAACGGCAAGATATCTAGGACTTGCAACAAAGTCTTAGGTTCGCGGGCGCGATTTTCGATTTCTAGTTCGACGGTGATTCGATCGCCCGCACTCACCGGTTCGATGGGGCGGCGGCTGACTTCCAAAGAACGGAGCGATTTTGCAGGCAAAACCGCCGCTACTCCCAACAGCGCCAAACTCCCACCGCTGAGCGCGTACAGCCACCCAGACATTGTATTAGTCGCAGACCCAAAAAAGAAAACCGTCATCCCCGAGAGCAGCCAACCCGCGTAGGCGGGGGTGACAGCGCGATTTTCGAGCCAGTCGGCAATTTTGTGACCGATGTTCATAGGAGTTTAAATTGTTAATTGCTCGATCGCCCCATCAAGCCTAATTGTAAAATATTCTCAGCATTTAACACCGAATTAGCTGCGAGCCATTAGATTAGAAATCGGGCATTTTTTCGCAATAAATCTACATTGACCCCGCCCAAAAACGGATACCGTGCCACGTACACTGAGTCAGGGTCGATCCCCAAATTTTAGACTCTAGTTCCTGCTTCCAGATTAATCTGTGGAGTAAATCTAAAATCTAAAATCTAAAATCTAAAATCTAAAATAGACTGACTGGAGAGCCAAAAATGAACCCATTAAACAATCCTACACCCGTTCGACCAGAGGCTCAAGCCCGCCGAACACCGCCGCCGCCGCCACCCTTGGTTCAAACTCCCGCGCCGAGTGCGCCCCCCCCTGCCCAGCAGCAGCAGCAGCGGCAGCAGCGGCCTGTTGAGACACCCCTGAGCACGATCGAACAAATGGTCAGAGATGCCCATAGCGCAGGAGCTTCAGACATTCACATTCGAGTCGGCCAAGTACCTAGATTTCGGATTCGTGGCGTGATGCAAGTAGCAACCAGCCACCCTAAAGTAACGCCAGAAATTTTTGAACATTACTTAGCCGAAATTCTCACCCCCGAACAGCGAAAACAGTTTGCAACTACTAAGGAATTAGATTCAGCAATTTTTTACCCAGGCTTCGTGCGGTGTCGGCTAAACTGTTTTGATTCTCTCAGCGGCGGCGCCCTAGTATTGCGGTTAATCAGTTTAGAAATACCTACTATCGATTCCTTGAGGTTGCCAGAAGTTCTCAAAAATATCATCTTGCGATCGCAGGGATTAATATTAGTTACGGGGCCTACCGGTTCGGGAAAATCAACAACAGTAGCTGCGATGATCGACCACCTCAATCAGATGGAGCAGAAGCACGTAGTTACAATTGAAGACCCGATCGAATTCATTCACCCTTCTAAAAAATGCTTGGTCAGCCAGCGGGAAGTCGGCTTGCATACCCACGAGTTTCAGCAGGCTTTGCGGGCAGTGTTGCGGGAAGATCCGGATGTAATTTTGATCGGGGAAATGCGCGATCGCGTTACCATCAATACAGCTTTGCAAGCAGCTCAAACCGGTCACTTAGTATTGGGAACTCTCCACACTCGCAGCGCCATTAACGCTCTTAACCGATTGTTGAACCTTTACCCGCCCGAGGAACAACAGGCGATGCGGATTCAAATTTGCGATTCTTTAGTAGCGGTAATTGCCCAACTTTTGCTGCCAACAGTTGACAACCGCCGCGTCGCAGTTCACGATATTTTGGTGAATACACCTGCCATGCACGATTACTTGATGAAAGGTGCTGATGATGAAGCTTTCCGGTTGATGGAACATGATACTTACGAAGGAATGCAGATTATCAACCAGGGTCTTTACAAATTAGTGCTTGAAGGCAGAGTGACGATCGAAGAAGCGACAAAAACTTCTCCCGAAGCCAGCGATTTAGACCGTCGCTTGCGGACTGGAGGCTACGATGCTGCTGACGCTCGCGGCTTTGAAGGCAGCAAAAAAGAACGCAGCGTTCGCGCCCGCTAGCAGCACACATACAGGGGTAGGCACAGCAGCACTGCCCCACCCATCGGGTAGCAATCTTTTGGGCAGACAGAAATATAGGGCGCTGTTGTAAGTATCTTTTACGTAAATTTTTACTCTATTTAGTAGCTAGTAATACATCTTACTTAAGTAGTAAAATGCTATAGAATCAATGTCAAGTATATTGTTAAGTTTTTTAAACGCCGACCATACTTTACATTAACTTTAAAATTGCGTGAAAACTTGCAGGTGATTGCAAAGAAATAGTAAAGATATGTACTGAGTATTGCCAACACCCAGCAACTTAAGTTTATAGTTGTAGTGACCAATTTTTGAGAGAGAAAGTTCAGACTTTGCCGATCGCCAAAGTAAGCAGTTCAAAAAAGCGCTTAAGAAAACTACAACTAGGCTTAATAAAAGCAATTAGTAGCAGATCCGAGCGCGTGTCTTTCCGATTAAGTAGCTTTCAGTCTAAAAAATCCTAAAAATAAGCAGAGTTTTAAAGATTCTGTTCCTCGAAAATCTGTTTAACAACTCGCTTATCAGCAACCGTGTTTCTATAATTTAAAGGAGCCCAAAAAGTGAAGAGTGCATTTAACCCCTCAGAATTGTTTGAAGGTGCCAGCAAGGCCGAAATAATCGATCGCATCCAGCAGCTAGTTCCTCCGGGTTCCCCCGAACCGCAAGAGCCTGAAATCCTAGCAGCCTTACAAACTCTCACCGCACAGCTAATCTCGGCCTATCAAGCCGACGGACAATTAGAAAGCGAACCATTTAGCGACGTGTGCGATCGCACCATTCACCTGTACGAGTCCGCCTGCTGCCGCAAAATCAAAGGAAAAACCATCCTGATCACCGGTGGAGAAGGATGTGTCGGCAGTTTCTTAATCGAAAAACTCCTCGAACTAGGCGCAACGAAAATCATTTCCGCAGACAACGCCCGATGTCAAAACCCCGAAGAAAATCTCCCGCTTTTTACCAAAGAAGGTGCAGTAACTTTCTATGCCGTTGACATTCGCAACTTCGAGGCGCTGAAACACATATTTGAGGTAGAAAAACCAGAAATTGTTTTTCACTTAGCAGCCCAACGCCAACCCGGACTAGCTGAAATCAAAATCCGAGAAACAGTTACAACCAGCCTGTTAGGATGCAAACACATCATCCAACTCTGCGAAGAATACGGCGTAGAACACTGCATCTTCTCTTCCACAGGCAAAACATCTCGATATTTTACAACCGAAGTTTACGCCGCCTCGAAGAAGTTTGCTGAATGGCAATTTGCCAAAGCAGCTCAAGAAGGAGATGTCACTTACGGGATGGTTCGCTTTACTCATATGTTGGAAAATAGCTTGTTCTGCGAGCAAATGTCCAAAAAAGTACAGCAAGGTAAAACTGTCAACGTTCATGCTCCCCACCGCTACGTAACCGCTCAAAATCTTGTCGAAGCCGTACATTTATTGCTGAATTCACTGGTTGTGTCTGTCCCCGGAAAACTGAAATTTGTCGCCGTGCGCAATCTGGGTTGGCCGACAGAAACCTTGGAAGTAGCTCTTTATAAAATTCTTGAATCAGGCAAAAATCTGCCGATTTATTTTCAAGGACTTTTGCCGGGATACGAAGAACCGTTTTTCCTGGGACAGTTTGACTGGCAAAAACCTACAGACATTCACCTCCTAATTAATGTTCTGGAAGATCCTTTTAGAATTGTTGACGATTCTGGCGATATGGTGAGTGTAGAATTAGCTCCTTTTTCTTTGCGCGTGTTAGATAAACAAGTGTCAAAGCTGGAAAGCTTAATCGTCGATCCAGATTTTCCGGAAGTGCAAATCAAGCACGCTCTTGTCGCAGCGGAAAAAGAAGTGATTGCTTCCTCTTTTGCGTGGAGTTTGCCCCAAGACTTGTTGAAGATTTTGCAGTGGGGAATCCATCCGAAGAAATTGCAAGGTTACGGAACGGAAATCGCTGACTACAGCGAGATTATCGAACTCCTTCTGCAAGGAATTTACGGCAGACTTGATAAAGAAGTGTTGCACAGTGCTGGAGTTACTGTTGATGAATTTGATGACTTAGTTGAGAGTCTTTCGACGCTGGATTCTATTCAAGCAGAAGTGGGATATTTGCGATCGGTGTCGAGATATCTCAGAGAATTTGCACCCGCCGCACAGTTCACCACCAAAAAATCGCAACCTCTTGCTGTCCGCGATGCAGCGTAGCTTGAAAATAGTTTTGAGGAAAGGAGATTGCTTCCTGACTGGCAAGCCACAGGGGATGAATGAGTTAAACATCGACTATAGCGGTTCTCAGAAAGATGAGGTACGTAGTTGGGCTTCAGCCCTCTTAGTTTAGGGTTATATAAGCTGTCAGTCATACCTCATCTTTTTGAGAAAGGTGATAAGTGTTTAGTTGATGAAAGACATAACACCCAGAGACCCGGTTTTCAACCAAAACCGGGTTTCTCAATTTTCGGCCTGTTTGAGGTTTAATTAAATTGATTTACTTAACATTGTCAGAATCGACAGGGTATGATATTATTTGCTATTGCACAACCGCAATCAAATTAATTTGCAGTCAGGACGGCAGTCCTAGTAGTTTTATGAGGACTTAAGTCATCACTACAAACGTTATAACGGTTATTTTACCGGACATGATATGATAGTTTAGATAGCGTTGCGCACTGAGTTAACAAAGGTGCAATAAGAAGATTAAATGAACTCAATGACCGCAGTAAATAAAATTAAATTAAGGTACTAGAATTGTGCAAATTAATCAGCTACCCTTCCTATTTATTGATTTTGTGCTATTGGCGATCGCCCTAATCCTGTTAATTCCCGTTGCAGTTCTATTTCTAGAATGCAGTGCAGCTTTCCTGTCGAACCTCGCCCCCACAGACGAAACAAAAGAGCCCCGCCCCAAAATAGCAGTTTTAATTCCCGCCTACAACGAAGCAGCAGGAATTGCCGCCACTATCTCCACCATTCTGCCGCAGCTAACACCTCAAGACCGCCTGTTAGTCATTGCTGACAACTGCACCGACGCCACGGCAGAAATCGCCCGCAACTGCGGTGCAACGGCGATCGAGCGCCAAGACACAGAACGCAAAGGCAAAGGATACGCACTGGATTTCGGCTTGCGGTCGATCGAATCTGACCCCCCAGAAGTAGTCATCATGGTTGACGCAGACTGCATCTGCGGGCCAGACGCAATAGAGAAATTAGCCCGGGTGGCAATTGCCGAACAAAGACCGGTGCAAGCAACTTATTTAATGGAACAGCCACCAAATCCTACCCCGAAAGATTCGATTTCTGCTTTAGCATTTTTAGTTAAAAATTTAGTCCGGCCCAGCGGATTAAGAAATTTGGGACTCCCATCATTGCTAACAGGTACCGGCATGGCTTTTCCCTGGTTAATCATTCGAGAAGTTTCTTTAGCTAGCAGCAATATTGTTGAAGATATGCAGATGAGTTTGGATTTGGCGATCGCCGGACATCCAACCGTATTCTGCCCCGAAGCCAGAGTCACAGGATGTTTGCCGCAGCAGCAGGAAGTAGCTAAAACTCAAAGAACCAGATGGGAACACGGACACATCCAGACACTGCTAACTCAGACTCCCAGGCTGGCGACAGCTTCGATCGAGCAACAGCGTTTTGACTTAATGGCGATCGCCCTCGACTTATCCGTCCCTCCCCTATCGCTTTTAGTTGCTATCTGGCTAGCCGCCTTTGCCACCTCCTTACTAGCAACAACCATCGGAACATCACCGATTCCTGCTATCTTGTTAGGAGGACAAGGACTGCTAATTTTAGTTTCAATTGTCAGCGCTTGGGCAAAATTCGGCCGTGCCGATATTTCCGGCGCAACTCTTTTATCCGTACCTTTTTACATCCTGTGGAAAATCCCTTTGTATCTAGGTTTTATCCTGAAGCGGCAAACCAAATGGGTGCGAACAGAACGCGATGTTTAGTATTCGGTATAATTATGTAGGGTGCGTCAGCCAGATACTTGACTCAAATCAAAAGTCTCGTTTCTGACGCACCTTACGACGAATAAAGGGCAGCGCACAAAACTCCATATTTAGTATCAGCAGCAAAGCAAACGACTATTTTGTCCCTTCGGAACCTAATTTCATGTACTTTAAGCACATTACTCTGAGAAACGTCGGTCCAATTGAAAAGATTAACTATGACTTTCCATTTAGCAATGATGGTAATCCTAAACCGCTTATTTTAGTTGGCACAAACGGCTCTGGTAAGAGTATTCTTCTTTCGTACTTGTTGAATGCTCTAATGGCTGCACAGCAGGTTGCTTTTGATGATGCAGAAGTAGAGGAAGGTAAAGTCTATAAGCTTCGTAGCCCTCAGTACATAAAAAATGGAGCGACATACTGTTATGCAAGGGTGAACTTTGGGCCTGATTTTAGTTGCTATGAGTGGCAGCTTGCTTGCTCACGAGAAGATTACGTGAAAAACTTTGGCGATCCAGAAATCGATAATTCATTTGGGGAGATTCCTTTGCATGAAACATCAATATTCAACACAAATATTACTAATAATCCATTAGAAGTCTCGAAAGAATTCAGAAGTAATTGCGTATTATACTTTCCAGCAAATCGCTTTGAACAACCAGCATGGTTAAATGCTCAAAATCTTAATGCTACGGCGGAATTCGTCGAAATGCTAAGAGTAAATAGAGTCTCAAATCGCTGGATCATTCAGCAATCGCCACTTACTGTATCTAAAAATTGGCTGATGGGTATTCTTTTAGATAGAGTTACTTATGATCTAAAAATATCACCGTTCCCCATCCCGTATGATCCTAGGAAAATACTTCCCATAATGCCTCAAATATTGTCGTATAGCGGAAGTTCTACCAACATTTGGGAGGCCACCACACAGCTTATTAAGCTAATTTTTAGAACTGAGGATAATATTCGCTTGGGAATCGGGCCTCGGCAGAATCGCACTATATCTATTATGAAAAATGAGAGAGAAGAACTCATCCACAATATTTTTCAGCTTTCGACAGGTCAAACATCAATTCTCAACATTGTCTTATCAATTCTACGAGACTTTGATATGTCTGGTGCATCCTTTGAAAAATTAGAAGATGTGAGTGGAGTAGTTATTATTGACGAAATAGATGCACATTTGCACGCCGATTTACAGTCAAATTTGTTACCAGCAGTCATTAAGATGTTTCCCAAAATTCAGTTTATTCTCACTACTCACTCACCATTGTTTTTGTTGGGAATGAAAACACTGTTTGGCGATACTGGATTTGAAATTTTGTCTGTTCCAACAGGGTTGAACATTGGTATTGAGGAATTTGAGGAATTTCAATCCGCTTTTGATTTTTATAAAGACTCCAATACATTTCGACAAAAAATTAAATCTGAGATAGAGCAAGCCCAAAAGCCAGTTATTTTTGTTGAGGGTGACTACGATATTAAATATTTAAATAAAGCTGCTTTGCTTCTTGGTAAAGAATCGATTTTAGACCAGATTATTTTGTGTGATGGTGACGGTTATGGCAATCTCGACAATATTTGGAAATCCTGCAATAATAAGCTAGCGATAGCTTTGCCAAACATCATTGGTCTAATATACGATTGTGATACAAAGAAGCAAACCTCTGACAAGGATATGGCTAAGAAACGTGTTATACCCACAGTTTCTGATAGTCCTATCTCAAAAGGGATTGAAAACTTAATCCCAGCAAAGAGAATTAAGGAGCTTCGAGAATCACATCCTCAGTTTTTTGACATAACACCAAAAGTGGAAAAAACTGTTCGTGGAGTACCAGAGATCCAGCCAGAGATTTGTGAAATAAATAAGTCTGAGAAGCGAAATCTGTGTGAATGGTTATGTACAAACGGCACTATCGAAGATTTTGTTCAGTTTAAAGTTGTATTCGATTTAATTAAAGAGATCGCTGGGCTAGGTAATCAACAATTTGTATCGCTAGAAGATGCTTGACAAACAGCGCTAGATTATCATTGACTTGTTAATCCAGATTCCGCACCCGCTCTATAGTGCCTGGAGGTAATAAGAGTGGCAAAGAATACAGTCAAATTGCTAGATGTTGTTGCCTTGACCGTTGACATTCCTGAATACAACCTGCGGCGCGGACAAGTTGGGACAGTGGTTGAACTGTTGGCTGATGGTGCAGTGTTTGATGTTGAATTTAGCGATCGCAACGGACGCACTTATGAATCTGTCGGATTGCGAAGAGAGAAAATCATGGTGTTACACTTCCAGCCAGCACCACCTGATATCAAGCCTGAGATAGTTACAGCGTAAGCAGGACTACCCTTAAATCAATGAAGCTCTAAGCAGTGAATGCTAGAATTACTTAAAAGCTCTTGAATCGCTTCTTGTCCAGAGCGGATCAGAGTTTCAACTTGATTGGTGGGTGCGTTTCCACATCTTAACCACACTACTTTCGGTGGAGAACTATACAGCCGACTTCTTTCCGTAAAGTCTGCATCTTGAGTCACAATACAGAAATCGTTCAACTTGGCGAAATCCCAGACTTCTGTATCTGTTTTCTCTGCTAGCCCATGCAACTGAACATGGCTAGCATTAGGAAAAATGTCAGCCAAGCGAGTAACTAATTTTCGGCTCAGATTTTGATCGAATAGTAGTTTCAAGCAGCACTCACCGAAGCAACTAAACGATGATCGCGATCGGCAAAAAACTCTAAACAGGCTCTAATGTCTGTTTCTGTCAGTTCTGGGAAGTCGTCAATAATCTCAGTAATAGACATTCCAGAAGCCAGCCAGCCAAGAACATCGTAAACAGTAATCCGCATCCGACGAATGCAGGGCTTGCCACCTCGCTTATCCGGCTCTATGGTGATGATGTCGCGATAGCTCATGATACAGATAAAGTGTTTGCATTTACATTATAGAAAAACATATCTGAACATAAACAAAAAAAATCTGAAGCTGGAAAATTCCAACTTCAGACTTTTACTAACTCCCCGGGTAGGATTTGAACCTACGACCAATCGGTTACACTTATCCCAACGTTTCCGAAGGGCGCGGACTATTTCATCATCCCTAAAACGCAGACTTATCATCTGTCGCGGGATGTCGGGCGCTGTGAGATTTATTGGTTAGGCTCCTCATCTCTAGTCTCTGCACCTTTCCGGCTACTTGCGGTCGAAACCACTGCCTTTCGCTGGACTTGGCTCAAGATTGCCGCCACCCGAAGTGCTGCGGTTTCCTTGAATTCACCCGATTTTTCAGTACCCGTTACCGGATAGAGCTGCTATGTCACTAGGGCTTTTGGTTGATGCCAAAGGCTTGCATTCATTACAGCCGACCGCTCTGCCACTGAGCTACCGAGGATTGAGGGTTTTTGCTACCCACATTTACTAACAATAGCTGAACTTACTGGATTTGGCAAGGCCTTTTGCAAAAAGTTTTTTTTCTCATGCAGCAAGCGGGTTTGGGCCGCTAATGCAGCCCCATTCTCATTCTGGCGAGGCGCTGCTGGGATTCGGGATCGAGGGAACTGGCGAGAAAACGACTGGAATTGTGTTTGCGGGATTTGTGCTGGCGCTCGCTGCGGCGGGCGGTGGATTCTACGTCAGCCGCTAGTTGTTCGGCAGACATCCATTCAGCACCGTAGCCGACTACGGTCAATTGCTGCGCTCGGTCTGAGGTAGCGACAATCATGCGACTCTTTCCCGATCGCGATCGCAACTCGTAGCGCAAACTAGCACAAGATTTTTCAATATAAGTATCTGCTGTCTGACCGAAGTCAGTGTAGTGCACCGATAAATTTTTAGTAATAATTTCTTTAACGCTGGGAGTATCCCGATAGTGCGCGTCAAACACGAGTCTGGCCTCAAAATCTTGAACGGCGCTGTAGTTAACTAAAATCTCTATTAACTCGCGGCGAGCTGTTTCGAGTTCGTCGCGATCGCGCTTCTCTCGGAGTCGAGGCCAAAGTCCAATCATGTTATAGCCGTCTACAAGTAAAACTGCTTGCGATACATAGGGTGACATGGTTCAAGGCTGAAGAGCTCCAGCAGATATAGGACATTATTTGCATTGTTAATCAAAGCTTTTGTTGCATTTTATTACAAATTGATGTCTAATTGCTAGGTTCGATCGCAATAATTAAACCCCCCAGATCCCGAAGAGCCTGGGATGTGGGGGGTAAGATTTGTTCGATCTTTCCAACCGATAAATTTTCCGGCTTATTCGACAGATTCCAGGGATACGGGCGATGGCTTACGCCCCGCTTCGCTACGTACAACCGCCGGCAGAGATATTTTCTCAACCGCAGGAGTGCAGCCGAGCCACTGCACCGACAAGTCCGCAAACTGCTGCGGCGGGCCGCTGACGCAAAAACGAGTCGGCAGCGCAGCACCAGCATTCCGCAGCCCCAAAATCTCCAACTCTCTAGCAGCAGCAGCCACCACCCGCACCGCAGGATCGATCGGCGTCACCCCAGCAGGCAAAATCGAGCGCAGTACCGGAGCCAACAGCGGATAATGAGTGCAGCCATAAATCAGCGTATCGATGCGCTGCTGAATCAAAGGAGCCAAATATTCCCGCGCCACCTCAGAAGTATAAGGATCGTGAATCCGGTTTTGCTCCACCAGCGGCACAAAAGCCGGACAGCTAACCTGCCAAACCCGACAAGAATCGTCCATTTCCAAAATCGCATTTCGATAAGCATTGCTAGCAGCCGTAGCAGGAGTTGCGATGACCCCGATCCGCTTGCCTTGCTGCACCGCAGCCTGCGCCCCCGGCAGAATTACTCCCAGCACCGGAATATCAAACTCAGCCTGCACCATCTCCATCGCCAAAGCAGAACTGGTGTTGCAGGCCATAATGACCATTTTCACATCCTGTTCCATCAGCCAGGCCATAATTTCGCGGACAAAATGCACAATTTCCGACGCCGCGCGAGTGCCGTAAGGCAGCCTCGCCGTATCTCCAAAATAAAGTATCGATTCGTTGGGCAATTGTCGGTACAACTGGGTCAAAACAGTCAAACCGCCCACACCGCTGTCAAAAATACCGATTCTTTGCTGTCCAGAGTCTGTTGTCATTTGTTAATAATTAGTTGTCAGTTGGCAGTTCTGTTGGCAGTTGGGAGTTGGCAGTTGTCATTAGTTACTGATGCCCCATGCCCCATGCCCCATGCCCCATGCCCCATGCCCCATGCCCCATGCCCCATGCCCCATGCCCCATGCCCCATGCCCATTATCTTTGTTGAAGATAAAGCAAAATGCCGCGAGCGATCGAAGCCGCCATTTGACTGCGGTAAGCTGGGTCAGAAAGCCTAGCAGCATCGTCAGCACCAGTCACAAAACCCACCTCCAGCAAAACAGAAGGCATAGAAGTCTTTCTCAAAACGTAAAATCTAGCCTGCCGCACCCGGCGGTCAGCCGCCCCCGTCCCCTCCAAAATACTGGCGTGAATCACCCTCGCCAAATCTTGGCCGTTATTGAAATAATAAGTCTCAATCCCACTGATATCCGGCCGGCTCATATTAATCGCATTAGCGTGAATGCTGACAAACAAAGTAGCATTCACCCGTTCCGCCAAAGAAACTCTCGGTTCCAGGTCGATTTCGCTGTCGTCAGTCCGAGTCATCACCGCCTGCACCCCCTGCTGTTCCAGCAGCCTCGCCACCTGAAACGAGATATCCAAAACAATCTCCTTCTCCTGAATGCCCTGAATCCCGACGGCCCCCGGATCGCGGCCGCCGTGGCCCGGATCGATCGCTACCACGACACGACGGTTAGAAACTTGGGGCAAATCGCCCGTTCCGAAAGTCCTTGTCGGCAAAGGCTGCGGATTGGGAGTGCGAGTCAAAGGCGGCTGCGCGCTAGCATTCGATCGCAACTGCAAAGACAGCAACTGCGGGCTCTGTCTCGTCACCCTGCCTACCTCTACCCCCGATCGCGGCTGCACCCAAATCACCACAGTCTCCGCGTCTTCTTGGCTGGCCGTAAACGATACAGGACTGTTGGCATCGAGCTGAGGAATTTGCCCCGCCAGAGAACTAGAGGCGATTCTGAGCCAGTAAGCTCTCGAAGCCTGATCCCACCCGCTGGTATAGGAAACTTGGCGGTCAGTTCTCACCACCAGTTGCGTGCCGTTACTGCTTAAATCAATTGACTGAACTCTCGCTAAATTTCCTTGAGCTTGTCTCTCAGGAACAGCTACAGGTAGGGGGCGGCTCAGGGCTGGCGGCCTCGCGCCCCCCGGCAACAGCACAACCGAGCCCAAATTGTTCACAGAGGCCCGCCACTGAGTATTAGAACTCTTCATCCGCAAAGTCACGCGGGTAAGGGGCGGGTCTGTTGGCAGTTGCCTGACTTCAATCTTGTCAACCCCGTGCTTGCCGTTCGTTTGAGGCTGTTGTCCGCTCTGGCCAGGAGCTAAAGTAGCTCCTTCTATATCGAGAGTGGCGATGTCCCCGGCCCGACTTTGTTGAAAATTAATTTGGGGGCTGCCGCCCGCAGTGCGGACTAACAAACCGTCCGCCGTCACCTGAACGCTCTGAACTACCGTCGCCTCGGCCGACTGGGCTTGGGATGCCGAAGGTTCAACCGATAACCTTTCTCCCCCAGGCTCTGAAATCGGATTTTGAGTTTCTCCCCGCACCGGCGCCGGCAAATCCACTGTCCACTCGCTCGGAGAAATCCCCCGGAATTTTACTTGCTGGGGGTCTAGAGTAAATCCGTCTCTGATCTCGACCACAATTCTGGTCGTATCGCCGTCAAACTGCCCTACTCGCACCGATTCGATCGCCCCTGAGAGCGGTTTGCTGATCGAGGGACGGCCCAGACTTGTCCCCGGCAAGTCGATTACCAACCGCGTGGGGTTGAAAATCAGTTGAGCTTTGGGTTGCACTCCCCCGTCTGTTCTAATGTAAAGCCGGTTCTCTGAAGCATCAAACCGCCAAGATTGCAGTCTCGCTGCTTCGGCGGCTCCGGCGAGCAAAAATACACTTAAGAAACTCGGTAGTAGCCAGTGGAATTTCACGACAGTTTTTTCCTCGTTTGCGTTACTGCCAAAAGCTGGAAGGGCGCTGCTTGCTCGATCGGCTTTCAGCAGTTAGCCGCCAGCCGACCGGGGGCTTCCGACCGTCAGTTGTTGGCTAAATTGACTTTTTTATGCGTTAACAGGCTCCAAAATGCCAGATTCTGGCATTTTTGAACTTGCCCGTATACTTGGGGGCGATCGGTTATAAGCTGACTGAAAGATTGTTGGTACAAGGGAAGGTATTTATTTTTAGGAGCAAGAAACAAGGTGTTTCAATAAGCTAGAAGGTACGAGTTAGAAGGTAGAATTTTGCGGAGCTTCAAGGGAGAGGTTTGAGCGCTCTTTAATACTGGCGAAGCTCGTTGCGGCAAGGGTAATAATCCGCTTGACTGTTAGGTTTTGTTCTAACTTTTCCTAGACCACCTCGACAACTTAACAACCTATCTCGGAAACAATCCGGATTTCCAAGATTGACGTGACTTTTGAGGGCTGCCAAATATTAGTCCCAGACAAACTGGCATATTTTTTTGGACAAGCGTTTTTGCTGACAGCTTGAGAGTTAAATACAAGTACATAGCGCCCCTGCTCTCTTTTTTTTCTGGATTTTTTATAGTCAGGGATTTTCTGAGCTGCTTGAAACTTAGTTGAGCGATCGCGCCTGCCAATGTGACACTATGATAGCTAGTCCATGCTGTCTGCATTAACCGGAGAGTGTTTTGTTTTTCCCAGAGCGGCCAATGCTTTGTCATTAAAACTATTTTTGAGTGTACGATCGACAGCCAGAGCATTGGTTGGTTGACCTGGGAAAAAGTTTTGACCGTAGATTTTTGACCCCAGGTAGATATAGTTATCGAAGTTGTCAAGTTTTTACAGACAGCAAAAACAATCGATCGGCTTCTGGATAAAACCTGTGATTTGGTTTGATGACTTGCCTTTCGACTAACTGCATAACTTGTATGTGTACTACCAGTTAGAGAAGATACACTATCTTGGTGATTGTGTCAATCTCTGACTTTCTGAAAAAAGCGACCCTAAATAAAAGTAGATACATGACATCACAGAAAGACGGAGACTTACTTTCCCGCAAAAGTCGCACAGAGCAAAAAAGTTGTTTAGGTTAGTTCAAGAGTTTTGTAATACCATACCACCGGGTGCGATCGAATTCTAGCAACTTTATTTTTGAGCGGGATCGATGCCCGCAAGTTATTTTTGTCAGCAACGCACCGCCCCGTGTCTAATCAACAGCGCTGCAATTCGCTCTCGCCCACAGGTGCAAAATTCCGGCTCAACCAGTTCAAAATTGCTTCATTTACTTGTTCCGGGCATTCATCCTGGGGACAGTGGCCCGCATTGTCTAACTCAACTAGCTCTACACAATTGGGATTGCATTCGACAAATTGGTGGGGGCGGGCGAACCGAGGGGGAATCATCCGGTCCTGTTTGCCCCAAATTAACAGCATCGGGATTGTTAAATTTCGCATCACACTCTTGACACCGGAACCGACTTGTGCGCTGCCTACAGCTTTAAATAAAGCGCAGAAGGCGCGGGCGGAACCCCGATCGGCCGCAGGCCCTGCTAGAATTTCCACTAATTCGTCGGTAACAGCTTCGGGGTTGGCGTAGGCAAAGGCAACCCAGCGGCGGACAAAGGAAGGCTTGCGGGCAAAATAAAACAGAGGCCTGAGTACGATCGGGGAAACAAACCAACTTTCAACTGCCAGAACCGCCGGGAGCAGCCATCCGGGCACCGCCTCGGCTCGCACAGAGGGGTCTGGGAGGCTAATCATCACCGTGCCGGCCACCATGTCCGGGTGAGCAGCCGCCGCGGCCAGACAAATCAGCGAACCGATCGAGTTTCCTGCCAATACCACGGGCTTTCTGATAAAAGTCAACCAAAAATCATAAACTTGATCGACCCACAAAGACACAGAATAGTTGACCGGAGCTTTTTGGGAAGCGCCAAACCCCAACAAATCCAAAGCGTAAACCGTGTGGTTTTCGGCGAGTGGGGCGAGATTTTGCCGCCAGTGGCCGATCGAAGCTCCAAACCCGTGCAGTAAAATAATTGGCGTTCCCGATGCGCGCAAACCAATAGGTTCGGCCGCAGAATCTTGAAATTCGATCGCGCCGCCCTTTCGTACCCTATTGGGCCGCAAATAAGTGTAGCGAGTTTGCCAACCCCGCCACATCCAGTCTCGTTGGCTTCCCACCCGTTGGTGCCATTGCAGAGAATTTGTCAATTTTGCCTCAGTTCGCAACATAAATTTACACTTGCTTATACTAATTCTATAAGGCAAATCAGGCGACTTGGGGGACTTGCCAGACGGGGCTGTATGGGTAGCAAAAGCCGTTTTACCGAAAATTTGGGTTGAAAGCCCCGTTACTTCGACCCTTCGGCTACGCGGTTCCTGAGCCCTTCGACTACGCGAGCGGATAAACTACGTCGAAGGGCAGCACATCGCCTTGCAGGACGGCTTTGATGATATTATGTCTTTAGCGGTAAAGCGCATACATAAAAAACGAAGTAGGTCAAGCGGACGACTCCCGATCCGGAACCCTGGTAGTAAAAATCCTGAATCTTGTACAAATGTGGGAGTCAAGCAAAAATTCAAGAAATCGTTTCAAACGCGGTCGGGCAGTCCGTGTACGCTTGTGGACGTATCCAAACGGGGAGATTTGAATATTTTGTATTCGGGTTTCTAGGGAGGACGGATGAAGCAAGAATCCTCATGCCTTTAGGCCCAGGAGTGTCAACTCATCCTTAACCATTGAGCGTGAATTTTGGATTGTTTTGTCGGGCGGGCTTTCTTGGCGGGCGATCGTGTGTGAAGTTAAAATAAAACTACGCAGAAACTCAGCCAGACTGAGTAGAATAGCAAGTATTGTAAGAATTCATTTACGATCGTCCAAATATTCCCCAACGATGAAGCTGAAGGGAGACCAGGCGCGGTAGTACGTCCGGTAAGGGTAACACCTTACAAAACAGTTCGATCGGACAAGTGAAATATTGACCGGTCAAACCTGTAACTATCAAGAAGCTTCACTATTAAACTACTGCTTGCAAAACCATTCATGCCTGTGATTGAAAGAAGACAAAATCGCAACCTACCCCAGATCAACGAAAACATTCGATACCCCAAAATCCGGGTGATCGATACCGACGGCGCGCAACTTGGGATATTGACTCCTGCTGAAGCGCTGCGCGTCGCAGAAGAAAAAGAACTCGACCTCGTACTTGTCAGCGACAAAGCTGACCCGCCCGTATGCCGGGTAATGGACTACGGGAAGTACAAATTCGAGCAGGAAAAGAAAGCGCGAGAAGCCAAGCGGAAGCAGCACACTGCTGACGTAAAGGAAGTGAAGATGCGCTACAAAATTGAAGAACACGACTACCAAGTGCGCCTCAAACTAGCAGACCGCTTTATCAAATCCGGGGACAAAGTAAAAGCCACGATCATGTTCAGAGGTCGGGAAATCCAACACAGCAACCTAGCAGAGGACTTGCTCAAGCGCATGGCCACAGATTTGCAGGAAATCGCAGAAGTGCAGCAAGCCCCGAAAAAAGAAGGACGCAGTATGATGATGCTGCTGTCGCCGAAGAAAGTATAAATAGTCATTAGCTATCCGTCATCAGTCATAAACTGGTGACGGATAGCTGATGACTTCCTCTCGTTCGTCAGGAATAAGCTACCACACAGGGAAATCAACGCTGCATGGAAAATTTTCAAATCAGCGGTTCGGCGGGAGTAAGACAAGGAGTGCTGCGATCGCTCAACCTGCGATCGGAAGAAGTAGAGCGAACCGTACTGATGTTCCTCGTCTACACTCTAACCTCCGTCGGGCTGATCTGGCTGGAACTGAGCACGGTAGGTCTGTTTTTAGACGAGTACGGTGCCGACAAAATGCCCTATATTTACATAGCCAGCGCGTTTATCGGTTCGGGCTTGGGATTTGTCTACTCGTGGCTGCAAAAAATTCTGCCGCTGAGGCGCACCGTCGTAGTTGTTCTGGGAATGATGTCGGTACCGCTATTTTTGTTTCGATTTGGCATCGGCTATGAAAATACTAAGATAGCTGGCATCAGCGTCGCTTTTATTACTATTTTTTTGATGTGGCTGTGGGTGGAAGCTTGCTATGTCTTGAACGATCTCAACACTTCCATCACTTCCAACCAACTGTTTAATATTAGAGAAATCAAGCGCACCTATCCGCTAGTCAGCAGCGGCTATCTAGTAGCTGGAGTAGTCAGCGGATTTTCTCTGCCTGTTTTGCTGTATGTAGTCGGACTCAAAAACGTTACCCTGATATCGGGGTTGATGGTGGCGACAGGCTCAGTGTTGCTGTACTACCTCACGGAAAAATACCGCCAAGCATTCCCGGAAACAGCTCACTGGACGGATGACGACGAAGACGACGACCAAGAAGAATTTACCGCCCGCAAAGTAACAGGCCCGCTCCAAAAATACGCCGTACCTCTAGTCAGTTTCTTCATCCTCGCAGAAGTCGTCTACGTGCTGGTAGATTTCCAATTCTACAGCCAGCTAGAATACCAGAACCCGGGGGACGGTGCGAGCTGGATCGCTAGCTTCCTGGGCATTTATGAAGGCATACAAGGCTTGTTTCAAGTGGCGACTCAGTGGTTCGCTTCGAGCCGCTTGGTGGAAAGAATCGGTGTATTCGTGACGGCGATGATTTTGCCAGCGGGTATCGCGATACTCGGGGTGCTGACCATAGGAGCATCCCTCGGCCAGCTAGTATCTGTGTTCATCGGGCTGATATTGCTGAGATTTTTAGACGAACTGCTGCACTACACGCTGTTGGAAACCGTGAGCCCGGTTTTATTCCAACCGATTCCCGACAATATTCGATCGGGCATTCAAACTCTGGTCAACGGTGTGGGCGAACCTTTGTCCTGCGGAGCTACAGGAGTCGGCATCTTGATTATGCTGTGGGTGACAGAGAAGATACTCCCCCACCAAGACGAAAAGGCATTTCACGACGAGCAAAGTTTGGTATTTATTGGCGCGATCGTAATATTGGCGCTGGTGTGGGTGTTTGTGGTGTGGCTGATCCGCTCTCAATACGTGGGTTTGTTGGTCAAAAGTGCGGAACGCGGACGCTTGGGCGTCACCGACGTTGACCTCAAAGCTCTCAAGCGCGCAGTGGTGGAAACTTTGGAACAGCCCGGAGGCGAAGATGAAAAGCGCGCTTGCATCGAACTCCTGACCCAAATTGACCCCAAAAATGTGGGAGAAGTTCTGGCTCCCCTCCTCGATTCGCTTTCCCCAGTTTTGCAGCGCCAGAGCTTGGAAACTATGCTGCAACACCCGAATCCCGCATATTTAGAAGCTGTCCGCGCACTCTCGGAGCAATCCTTGCCGCCGGAGGTGCTGGCCTTGGCTTTGCGCTACATCTGGCTGACGGAAGCTGAACCGAATATCGATAGCTTGCGGCCTTACTTGCAGCCGACCGTCGATCCGGTGGTGCGGGGTACGGCGGCTGCTTTAATTATGAGAAGGGGCGATCGCCAGCAAAAGGCAGAGGCTACTAACACGCTGCGGCAAATGCTGACGCACAAACAAGAGCGGGAACGTGTTATGGGGACGCGGGCTCTGGGAGAGGCTGATTATTTGCAAGGACTGCGGCTGCACATCCCCAATCTGTTGCAAGATGAATCTCTGCGAGTGCGCTGCGCTCTGTTAGACGTGATTTCGTCTACTCATTCTGAAGAATATTATCCTTCGCTGCTGCGCGGACTCGGTTACAAATCGACTAGGGATGCAGCTTTGCAGGCTATAGTCAAACTTCACAACGACGCCATTCCTTTGCTCGTGTATTTGGCTGAGGACATCCACAAGTCGGATTTGGTCAGGTTGCAAGCTTGGACGGCTCTGGGTCAAATTGGGACTCCCGAGGCGATCGACATTTTGGTCGGCAATCTGATGACGGCTTGGGGAACTACGAGGCGCAATATCCTCCGCATCCTGTTGAAAATGCCTTCGGAAGCGGGGATAGAAGGAATTCTAGACCGCATCGGCCGCAGCGGCTTGGAAACTCTCATCGAACAGGAGTTAATGTTTATCGGTCAAATTTATGCGGGTCTGGTAGATTTGTCTGGGGTGACAACCTACGGCAATTTCTCCGATCGAGATGCCAACAGCGCCGGGACACCAGGAAACGATACGGCTCAATTGTTGCAAAGGGCTCTGATGGGGTTGGAAGCTGATGCTACGGAGCGGTGTTTTTTGCTGATGAAGTTTCTTTATCCGCTGGACACTGTACAAGCCGCTGCTTTTAACATCGCTTCGGGTCAACCTTCTTTGGTGGCTAGGGGATTGGAGATTCTCGACAATACTGTGGATATAGCTAAGAAGCGATCGCTCCTCAATTTGTTCGATCAGCACTCGGAAAGAGAAAAATTGAGCAATCTCTCCGAATTGATGGTTTACAAACCTCTAGCCCCTAGCGATCGTTTGCGCCGCTTGCTAGAATTGCGCCACTTCCTTTCGGATTGGGCTTTGGCCTGCTGCTTTCACTTGGCTAGGGAAGCGCGCTGGAGCCTTACCGCTCAACAAACTCTAGTCTGCCTGCAACACCCGACGGGTTTTGTCCGCGAAGCAGTGTTAGCCTATTTGAAAATAGCCTCGCCTCGGGCTTTGCTTGAATTGTTGCCGAGGCTGCAAGATGACCCCGATAATTTGGTATCAGCTCAAGTTGAAGAGATGATGGCAGAGTTGGGTGCTGGGGGAAAAAGGTAAAGAAGGAAGAAGGAAGAAGGAAGAAGGAAGAAGGAAGAGGGAAGAAGGAAGAGGGAACAAAAATAAACTATTCGCAATGCCCAATGCCCAATGCCCAATGCCCAATTCCTCTTCCTTTGTTTAAGTTTAAATCAATCACTGCATCGCATTATGTTAACTAGCGTCGAACGCCTATTGTTTGTCAGGGAAGTTCCGATTTTCAAGGAACTGCGGGATGATTTTCTCGTGCGTCTAGCATCGGTAATGGATGAACTTTCGTTTCCTTCCAAGCACAGGATTTTTACGGAAGGACAAGAAGGCCGATCGCTCTATATTTTGGTATCGGGAACGGTGCGGGTTCATATAGGCGATCGGGATTTGGCACAGTTGAAAGCGGGGGCTTGTTTCGGGGAAATGTCGCTGTTTGATGCAGAACCTCGATCGGCTTCTATTTCTACTGTCGAACAATCCGAGTGTTTGATGTTGACTCAAATGCAGCTCTATGATGCGATTGATGAAACGCCGGGAATTGCTGTGAATATTATTCGCTTGCTGTCGCGCCGGATTCGCGAGTTGAATCAAAAGTTGAATGCTAAAGAGGCAGTTATGCCACCGACAGAGACGGTAAGAGTGGCTGAAATGCGATGAAAGTTGGGAATTGGGAATTGTGTTTCAGCAATTCAGATCAGACGGCGGTTGAAACCGCGTCTACACAAACGATGTCCGCCTCCGCGGACTGAAGATGAGATAGGAGGTAATTTTAAGCGAGCATTCTTCAACCCGCAGGCGAGTGGGTTTTGTTTGTATAGAAGCGGTTTCAACCGCCCAGTCGTCTATCAAACCATTAAAAACCCGGTTTCTGCAAGAAATCGGGTTGTTGAAATCGATGCTGAAGGGCGATTTATTTTCTAAACTATTCGGAAAATAAAAGGGTAGCGGTAAGGTTGGTTAGGATCTTGCAAAACGTGGAGGATAGCCATTATTGTCAGTCCCCAATGCAGCAGATAACCTAGGGGCACTAAGATAAAGCCGGCAAGACCGAAAGTGACGACAGTTAACACCACAATTAGGGTGCTGTACAGCCATACATTAAGGTGAAAATTGATGGCTTCTGTGGCGTTTTCTTTGACAACGGGGTCATCTGATACTAACAATACAGCGATCGGCGCTCCGATCGAGAACACTAACGTGCTGAAAAAAATTGCCCCGTGACACACCAGTGATAGCAGCTTCCGCTTGTCGGAGTCGTACATATTACTTTTATTCCTTGACTTTACTGATAATTTTACCTTCAATAGCAACTCTAGCACAGGCTATAATGGCGATCGGGTGATGATTCCCCTACCTAATTTGTAATGACAACTGAACTCGAAACTGAACTGCTAACTGCCGTTGAGCGCCGGCGCAACTTTGCTATTATCTCGCACCCCGACGCGGGTAAAACTACTTTGACAGAAAAGCTGCTGCTGTACGGAGGTGCAATTCACGAAGCAGGTTCTGTGAAAGCGCGGCGGGCTCAGCGACACGCTACATCTGACTGGATGGCGATGGAACAGCAGCGGGGAATTTCGATTACTTCTACTGTTTTGCAGTTTGAATATCAAAATTATCACATTAATCTGCTCGATACTCCGGGACACCAAGATTTTAGCGAAGATACTTATCGAACTCTGGCGGCGGCTGACAATGCGGTGATGCTGGAGGATGCTGCTAAGGGTTTGGAACCGCAAACTCGCAAGTTATTTGAAGTTTGTAAGCTGCGACGTTTGCCTATATTTACTTTCTTTAATAAGCTCGATCGCCCTAGCAGAGATCCTTTGGATTTGTTGGACGAAATTGAGAAGGAATTGGGCTTGCAGACTTATCCGGTGAATTGGCCGATCGGTACGGGCGATCGCTTTAAAGGTGTTTTCGATCGCAGAGGGCGCAAAATTCACTTATTCGAGCGGACTAAACACGGTTCTCGCGCTGCTGTTGATACAGTAGTTGAATTGGGCGATCCGCGCATTGAAGATTTGTTAGAACAAGACCTTTACTATCAGCTCAAAGAAGAGTTGGAACTGCTGGATGAGTTAGGAACTGAACTGGATTTAGACTTGGTTCGGGCTGGGAAAATGACTCCGGTTTTCTTTGGCAGCGCGATGAGTAATTTTGGGGTCGAACTGTTTTTGGATGCGTTTTTAGATTACGCGATGAAGCCGATCGCCCGCAACAGCAGCGCCGGGGAACTTCCGCCAACTTATGAAGATTTTACCGGGTTTGTGTTTAAGTTGCAAGCGAATATGGACCCGAGACACCGCGATCGGGTGGCGTTTATTCGGGTTTGTACGGGCAAGTTTGAAAAGGACATGAACGTGACTCACGCTCGGACTGGTAAAACGGTGCGTTTGTCAAGACCTCAAAAGTTATTTGCTCAGGATCGGGAGTCGATCGAGGTTGCGTATCCGGGCGACGTGATCGGTTTGAACAATCCGGGAGTTTTTGCGATCGGGGATACTATTTACACCGGTCAAAAACTGGAATATGAAGGGATTCCCTGTTTTTCTCCTGAACTTTTTGCTTTTTTGAGAAATCCCAATCCTTCTAAGTTTAAGCAGTTCCGCAAAGGCGTTTCGGAGTTGCAGGAAGAAGGCGCAGTGCAAATTATGTACTCGGTTGATGAGTCGAAACGCGAGCCAATTTTGGCGGCTGTCGGACAGTTGCAATTTGAGGTGGTGCAGTTCCGAATGCAGTCGGAATATAATGTGGAAACTACGATCGATATGTTGCCTTACAGTGTAGCTCGTTGGGTTGACGGCGGTTGGGATGCGCTGGAAAAAGTTGGGCGGCTGTTTAATACGGTGACGGTGAAAGATAGTTGGGGAAGGCCGGTTTTGCTGTTTAGGAATGACTGGAATTGCCGTCAGGTGGAAGGGGAACATCCTGTGTTGAAGTTAAATGCGATCGCCCCTGTGGTTTCTGGTTTAGCTGTTAGTGCGGAGTAGGGAAACCCTGATAAGACCGGGCGAATGGAATTCGCGGCGACACAAACAAAACCCGCCTCCGCGGGTTGAGGAGAATAATTAGACCAGGCGGTTGAAACCGCGTCTACACAAACAAAACCCGCCTCCGCGGGTTGAAGAAAACACGATCGTTGAAATTACATCCCACATTCCGCAGATGTGATTCATCTTACTGGTATTTTTGAGAAATTCCAGCCATCCAACTTTTTTAGTCTAATTT
>NZ_JAUBWA010000108.1:0-24401 GCF_036702825.1 Microcoleus sp. A003_D6
CGCCCGCCCTTTCTGGACGGGCGGGACGCCCATCCCACAAGAACATCAAAATTGTAAGTTATTTAATTCTCATTCCTTACTACAACTTAAACAAGAATGCTTTGTTGAAACTGGCGCTGAATTTCATCTACAACTTTGCGATCGCTCAAATCACGATGCCACCAGTGGCTACAGCCATCTTGACAATATTTGCAGTACCTGCGCGCATCGGCAATTGCCAATAAACTCATTAACAGGAAAAAGGTTTTGATAGATTCTGAGGGCGGCAGTTTCAAAAGCTTTGCCATTTGTTCTTTTTATCGCCCTCTACTCAGCAAAACACAAGGGGTGTAAGTTGGGCGAAGTTTTGATTTGGCAATAGCTAGGGAAACATCTTCTTCTCTTGCTCCTGCTTGGAGTGCCATGTAGGATAGCCGCTGCAATATTTCCTGCTGGTATTCGGTTGGGAAGCTTAAAAACCAGTTTTTTGCATCTTCGTGGCTAATTAATTCTTGTTGAATTTGATTGATTGCAATTTCATCGGTTAGATTCATTTGCCTCTCCTAAGTCTGGCTCAAATATAACGTGAGGTTCTCCTTTTAGTTTCAGTCATCTGTTGATTTGAGTTGGCCGGATGCTTTTGCTTGGTCGATCGCATCTTGAATCAGAAGGTAGACAAAGTTGGAGATCGATCGCTTTTCGAGATCGCACAACTTTTCGAGATCCTTTTTAGCCTGTGTTGGCAAAACCACTGAAATCCGCTCGCTGTCGCTCATGCCCTGCAATCTCTTGGAAGTTTCCCCTATTGTGCCACCTCGCCCGTCCAGCTCGTGCATCCACAGTCAGTTTTATGCTTATTTATGCACATTAATGCTTACTTCGTGTTACTTTTATGGGTAATGTCAGAAGCCAGCGCATCCACCGACCAAGTTTCTGCGCTGGCTCTGGCTCCGTTTAGCAATGGAGACTCCTCTATTATGAAATACGAAGGATACTTGAAGCCGTGGGCAGTTGCCCGCTTGCTTCCCAGCTTGCAATGGGCGATCGTCGGTCGCTATCGCAGCCGATCGGATGCGGAGGGACATCTTCAGTTGTTTCGGCAAAGAGTGCCCAACATCCGATTTGAAGTGGTGTTTGATTTACCCTCTCGCCGAGGATAACTTTTTTGAGGGAGGGTTTTTGATAAGTTAACTGTCAAATTATTGAGGGCGATCGCACTTTTCGAGCAAAAGGGCGATCGCATTCAAAGAACTACTGCTGGGATAAGTTTTGAGGATTTCACAAAAGTAGAGAATTAAATGCAGTATAATCGAAAATAAGCGAGTTGAGAGGGATAAAATTATGCCAGCTATGTCAGTAGCGATCGATATTGGAACTCTGATTACTACCAATCCCAAAATTCATGGTGGCTGTCCGATTATTGCGGGTACAGCAGTAACAGTGCGACGCATTGCTTTTGATTATAAGATGGGTTTGAGTCCAGAGGAGATTGCACAAGAAATTCCTCATTTAAATTTGTCTCAAGTTTATGCTGCGTTGGCTTTCTATCATACGAATAAAGACATGATTGAAGCAGATATAGCGGCGCAGGAAGCAGAGGCTGAACGATTAGAAGCTGAACACATGGCAGGTTAACAACAGTGACTAAAATTCGTTTGTATTTGGATGAAGACTCTATTAAAAATTCACTGGTTGTTGCTTTGCGGAATGCTGGGGTTGATGTCATCACTGCTGCTGAAGCTAATAAGCTTAGTTGTACGGATGAAGAACAGTTAATCTGGGCAACGGAAGATAATCGGGTTATTTATAGCTTCAATGTGGGTGATTTCTGTCGCCTTCATATCCTGTATATGGTTGAGGGAAGAAGTCATGGGGGAATTATCTTGTCGAAACAGCGTTACTCTGTGGGCGATCGGTTAAGGGGAATTTTGGGGTTGATAGATGCTGTTTCAGCATAGGATATGAGGAATCAGCAGGTATTCTTGGGAAATTATATTAGGGGTGAGTAAGGGCGATCGGGCTTTGGGCGTAAAGGGCGATCGCCTTTATAAGGAGATAGCCGAAGCAGGCACAATTTTGCCGAGTGGCATCAGGAATTCTTGCTTTTCTTCTGGAGTGATGTAGCCGCCATTGACGGCCATTTGCATGAGTTGTTCTACAAATTCTTTTAACTCTGTAATAACTTGAGTTTTATGCAGTTGAAACTGTTGATTTTGAGATTTGAGGGTAAACTCGTTTGGAGATAAATATCCAAACTTTTTGAAATTACAGCTAATGCGATCGTTAGCTAATGGCTGTAATTCTAGAGTCAGGCAAACACTTTCAATAAATTCTATTTTGATGGGTTTGCCTTGTGATAATTCACTAATTTTTTTGGGGAGTTCATCTTCTAGTACCATGCAGATATCAGGGTCTAAAAAAACCTTGACTTTTTCTTGACCTATTTCTATTGATACTAAACGATCGCATTCAAAGCAAAATAGTTTCAGACCTAATTCAAAATGCGAAAGTTCTCCTAATGAGTCATCAGGTGGATCGGCATATTTTTCGCAATTAGGTTCTTCTAGGTGGATTGTAAAATTGCTATATTTATTCATCTTCATCGCTCCTATTTAATGAGGACAGCGTGGCATTATTGAGAACAGGATAAGCAGATTTGAAGGTTCCATCTGGTTTCCTTCTAATAAAAGCATGGGTAACATTTTCAATAATTGTTCCATCGGGATAGTGAACTTTCCCAATAGAACGCTTGAAATTTATAATATAACAACCGGGATATTTCGGTGTCACTTGTTCCGCTTTTACCCAGTCTTGAGCATTTAGCCACTGGCCTTGAGGCTGATTTTTGGATGCCGCCCTGCCTCTAAAATTAAGGGGTTTCAATTTTGGGCCGTGATGGCGATCGATACGATCGTAGGCTTTGATGGATTTTGGATTATCCCACTGGGGTTCTACTCCACTGCCTCTCCAGTTACAACCACTTCCTACTTCTATCGTTTGGTCTATTATATCCTGTTCTATAACTTCTGGGGTGTCTTCAGAAGTATCTCTGCCATTATTCAAGATAAGTGGTTTACTGCTAAATGGTATTTGATTTAGGATTGTACCATTAACGGATTTTAGGATAGTGATTTTTTTCAGTAGATATGGGCGATCGCACTTTGGGGCGGAAGGGCGATCGCACTTTTGGGGTGAAAGGGCGATCGCTCATCCTGAGAGCGGCTTACATCTTATTTGATCGGTTTAATTTCGGCTATTGGGCGATCGTCTTGCAAGAGTACCAAGATATTCCCATCTTGGATGAGTTTAAGAAAGCTCGACAGATCCCTCTGAATTTCATCAATATTAATGTCGATCGCAGTTGCGCCGGAAATAACTGACTCAGCATGGGAAGATAAAGGAGGGGATTCATTGGCAACTATTTCGCGCAGCAAATGCGTACATAAATCCCGATTTTGAGAATGGTTGGAATGTAACATTTTGGTATATAAATTCCGGGATAAATCCTGATTTATAATTCCATAAAGTAGAATTATTGTCCATTCTTTCGCATTAACAACCATCCGATCTATGGTATCAATAAACGCCTGCAACTGGTCTTTTAGCTCAAAAGACTCCAGAAAATGAATGAGACCATACATGACTTCATGTTGTTCGCATCTGTCATCTAAAACTAGATAGAGTTCTGGCAAATATTCGCTGTTAGGGTGTAGGGCAAGTTCGGCTAGAGCGAATTCAAAACTCATTACTTCCTCATCAGAACGCATGAATTTATTAGCATTTAATATTTCTATTAATTGAGTAGCGTTCATCTTATGTCTCCCACTTTATAAAAAGTACCCGACCATGCCAGCTTGTTTTGTTTGATGACTTGTTGCAAATTCCGCCTAATCTGTGGTTCATACAGCCTATCTTGGCGATAAATCGATCGCACATCCCACACGGCACGAGCTAGAGTTTGCCGGGGTGATAGGCTAAAGTCTGGTCTTTGTCCATAGGATTGTGTACGCCGATGACGGCCACCCCTTCCCGGATATGGCTGTTCCATCAAGATAGCAATACCCTTGTTTCTAGTGTAACCAGAGATTCCTATTTGTTTCATATAAGCATCGGATGGAATATGGTGGGGTGTAAGGTTGTCCCCTGTGCGGCGGATTTTGTTCAAGTCGCCAAACTGTCCGACTGTGCTTTCACCTGGAAGTAATCTAGGTATGTTATTTGCCACTTTTGTTGTTGAGGATGCCTTTTTTTTATACTAAAAAATAGTTTGTTATTTTAATTAAATCGTGGAAGATTACTGTTGGTGAATGGGAAGGGCGATCGCACTTTTGGAGATTAAGGGCGATCGCTTTAATTCTAAACTGGTCAGGAGACTAGACTAGAGGATGATAAAATTCGCGGCAGTTACGGGATCTTTATGGAATATTTCGATTGTATTTCCCGGACTGAGAGTTATCCGAGAAAACAGCTCTCCAGTAAAAGAATTTGGGCCATTAAAGAAGTTTCCGGATGCTGCTAAAACATCAGATCCACTGCTAAAACCAAGACTAGCAGCTAACTGTATCTTGTCATCAGCCGCTACAAAATCACCGATATCATCTTGACCATTTGCTGCCCCAAAGACAAAAGTATCCTGACCTCCACCACCATAGAGCAAGTCATTGCCAGCACCTCCAATCAGGCTATCATTGCCAGCGACACCGTAAATGCGATCGTTACCGCCCAAACCGTTGAGAGTATCAGGCAAATCTGTGCCAAGGACTTTATCATCGCCCTCCGTTGCAGTGGTTGGCGTTGAATCTTGAACGGTAAATCCGTCAAATTTGTAGCCAACATCTGCCAAAATTGCCAAGTCAACCTTTGTGGGGATGAATGCTAAAGAACCACCGCCGTTACCAAGAAGAGATGGCAGGCCACCGCTACTCACAATACTGGCTGGATGTCCAAGGTCGGGAGTAAGAGGAATAGGATTGCCTGCATTAGCAGCTCTGGCGTTGGGGCCGTCAAAAGAGGTTCCAACTGTTCTGGCACTGAAAGCTTGTCCACTACCAATCCCTAAAGCGTGTCCTATCTCATGGGCGGCAGTGATAAAAAGGCTTTGACCTGGGGTATTATCGCTCAGGTCAAATGGAGTTAGGTCAGTGAGGTTTGCAGTATTAAACGTGACATTAGCTACAAAGGGTTCATAATTAACTCCATTGAGCCGATCAGGTAAAACATAGGAAAAAGTTGTTTCATCCGTAAAAGCAAAATCGTTGGTATAGCCTGTAGAGCCTGTAAGAGGTTGAGCAGCGACAAAGATTAGTAGATCGTCGATCTCCTTGTCCAAAACAACCTTCTTGTTTTGTCCCGTTGGACTTTGAGGATCTGCGACCCATAACTCGGTACCAACTGGAACATTGGGAAATTCATCAAGAATGACTGATTCCCAATAGTCAGCGACTAATTCCAAAACCTGTCGGCGGTTGGGGTCATTGAAAAAACCATTGGTATCAAACTGATAGTCGAATTCAATGTTAAAAGTGCTTACCTGAGAAGGCGCACTAGCGCGACTTTGAGCTTTACCCACAGTCTCATAGTGTTCCAAAGCATTTTTTACTTCATTCTTAAAAATGGCTTGGGTCGCATCATAATTATTGACCAGGTAGAATTTTTCATCAAACGCTGTCGGTTTTACAGGCGTCGGAGTCGTCACAGGTGTCGGAGTCGTCACAGGTGTCGGAGTCGTCACAGGTGTCGGAGTCGTCACAGGTGTCGGAGTCGGCGCAGGCGTCGGAGTCGTCACAGGTGTCGGAGTCGTCACAGGCGTTGGCGTCGTCACAGGCGTTGGCGTCGTCACAGGCGTCGGAGTTGGCGCAGGCGTCGGAGTCGTCACAGGTGTCGGCGCAGGCGTCGGAGTCGTCACAGGCGTCGGAGTCGTCACAGGCGTCGGCGCAGGCGTCGGAGTCGTCACAGGCGTCGGAGTCGTCACAGGCGTCGGCGCAGGCGTCGGAGTTGAGGTGATTGAAGGCTCTGGTGTCGGCGCAGGCGTCGGAGTCGTCACAGGTGTCGGCGCAGGCGTCGGAGTTGAGGTGATTGAAGGCTCTGGTGTCGGCGCAGGTGTCGGAGTCGGCGCAGGTGTCGGCGCAGGTGTCGGAGTCGGCGCAGGCGTCGGAGTCGGCAAAGGCGCAGGCGTCAGACTCACAACCCCGCTAGAATCAGCAATAGTCAATCTGCCGTCACCCTCCAAAACTGCCAAATATTGCCCTGTTAACTCATCCTGAATAATCGTGTAGCCAGCATTAATCCCTGTGCCCACATAAATCTTGAGGTCATCAAAGGTAAGATCGTTCGTTAACTTAATTACATCCTCACCCTCTGTATAATCAACAATCAAATCGGCATCCGAAAGCTCAGTACCCCCAGTATTTTTACCAATAAAAAAAGTGTCGTTACCATTCCCCCCAGTTAATGTATCTGCTCCCTTATCTCCATAGAGAATGTCATCCCCGAAGTTGCCAAACAAGCTGTCATTACCTTTGCCACCGTAAACTGTATCGTTATCTATTCCGCCATCAACTGTATCCTCGTCTTCGTTGCCGTGTATCAAGTTATCTCCAGCATTAGCAAACAGCCGATCGTCACCTTTGCCGCCGTAAACTGTATCGTTACCTTTGCCATCGTAGACGGTATCGTTACCTTCATTACCGTATAGCTTGTCATCTCCTTGCTTGCCGTAGATTAAGTCGTCTCCATCACGGCCAAACACTAAGTCAGAGCCTTGTTGTCCAAAGATTAAATCTGCATCGGGGGTGCCATTGAGAGTATCGTCAGCCAACGTTCCATTAATGTTCATGTTGCAATCTCAGTGTGAATACTAGATTTATGCCTATTCGAGCTAAAAGTCTTTCTCCATCTCTGAAAAAATGACTTGCTAGCCTGTATTTTTAGATCGGACGATCGCCCTAAATTTATGCGAAGGTGAGAGATTTGCTAGACAAAAGTTTTGCATAGCAAAGCTTTCGCCGATCGCACTCACAAATAGCTCAGTCCGCAGAAGGAGCATTGCTGCCTCCCATTTATTTATCAGGGGCAAATCCAGAAAATTATGCAAAATCCCAAAAAATAAATTAAAAAAATTACCGACAGTGGTCGAAACCAGAGTCAAAGCGAGAAATTTACCAAAGTTCAGCCTTACTCCCCTGTCAGGTCGCTAAGTGTAGTCAGTGACGGCCAAAAAGCCCTCTCACAAAGGTTTTAACTGGTAAATTGCATTACTTGCGCTTCGGCATTCACGTATCATACGCTAGCTGAGTCTGGCAATAAACTGATATACATCAGGATTTATGTTAGAATTCCATCAGGAACTTGAGAGACACCAATCTATGGCATCCACAAACGATCGCTTCGTCGAAGCAGAAAGCCGCTGGGACTTAAAAACTCTGTACTCGGACTTGGCAGACGTTAAGGGAAAACCTCTCACCCCCGTAGAAAAGCTGCATCTGCGGGGGTTGCTTTGTGGCAACAGTCCCGCTGAAATCGCCGAAAAGCTGCGAAAGAATCCCAAGGGTGTTGAAACTGACCTGTGTGCCACTATTTATAAATACGTTAAAGCCTTTGTGGGTAAAGGCATTGAAAAGATAGAAAACTGGAGAAATATTGCTGAATGGCTTGAGGATGCTGGATATAAAACTCAGTCGTCTGCTAAATTCCCACCCAAAGATTTATTACCGGAAAATTGTATTGTTAATGTAACGAATATAAATATAGATAACAATCAAATAGTATTTTTTATAAACCTGCGAATACCGACCTCACCAAATTCAGAATTGTCAATACAAAATCTAGACATCAACGATAACAACGCTAACTAAAATTTGGCCACAATTCAACTGATTGGTAGCGTGAAGCGACTAAAATCAGGAAGGGCGATCGCACTTTTACCCGATCGCGCGGGGCGATCGCACGCTGCATTTCTCAAAAAAGGGCGATCGTACTTCTCTTGTGCTAGGATGCAATCAGAGCGTCAGTCACTAAAAAACATGGCAACAATTACCCTTCAAATTCCCGACGAACTAGCTCAACGTCTAGAACCTTTGCAAAATCGATTGCCAGAATTGCTTTTGCAACTTCTAGAACTAACGAAAAAGCCCACAACTATTGAGCCGGAAATCACCACTCATAGTGGCGATATTCCCACAGTTTATCAAGAAGTTCTTGATTTTTTGATAAAGAGTCCAATTCCACAAGACATTGTTAATTTTAAGGTTTCACAACAGGCTCAGACACGCCTCCAAATTTTGCTTGACAAAAACCGCGAATCGACCCTAGATCCAATGGAAATAGCAGAATTAGATGTTTACGAGCAGCTAGAACATCTGATGATTTTACTAAAAGCAAGAGCCTATTCAGCGATTTGATAAATGACTTCTACTTCCATTTCTGCCGAACTTCGCAGATTAGTTATTGAAAGAGCTTCAGGACACTGTGAATATTGCCTGATTCATCAAGATATTTCAATCTACAGCCATGAAGTAGACCATATCATTGCCTTAAAACATGGCGGTCAAACTCGTGCTGAGAATCTCGCTCTTTCTTGTTTATCTTGTAACCGTTATAAAGGTTCCGATCTAGCTACTATAGACCCAATTAATGACGAAATTGTCCCTTTGTTTAATCCGCGCCGTCTGGTATGGGACGAACATTTTGTTCTTAATGATGCCAGAATAGAAGGCATCACTCAGATGGGTCAAGCTATTGCAAGATTACTCAAACTCAATGCTCCAAATCGCATACTTGAGCGTCAAGTTTTGATCGATATAGGACGGTATCCATAAACAAGGCTAAGAACAACGCTATTGAAATTTCGCTGTTAGTTTATTGGGACTAAGGTCAAATAAACGGGGTTTCTCTGAAAAATATTTGCTTTCTCAACTATATTTACGAATAAACCAGGTTTCTCGCCTCTGACGCGCGTCAGCCCTGTTTACATAAACTGGATTAACCTATTCTCAAACAAGCCCGTGAAGCGTAGCCATACCTAGGGAATCAGCCTTTTATTAGATAACTCAAGACAGAAGCGATCGCATCACCAATCACAAATAACAAACAATTAATATCTATTAACTCACAACTGAATTATTGTCAACAGTGTTTTTTCGGAAATATTAAAGCTTAAATAAAAATTGCTACCGACATTTGCGAATTATAGCACTTTGTTCAAAGTATTTGAAAATGCTAAGTTAATTAAAGATTTAATAAAAGTGACGCATAAGTCTTTACATTGTCGATCGCAATTTTGTTATTCTATTAGTAAGTTTCATTCGAGCGACTGAATTTTTGTACTCCAGTCCTACCCCTAAACAGAACGGCAGTTTCCACAATGAGAATTTTAGTCACAGGCGGTGCGGGTTTCCTCGGTTCCCACCTAATCGATCGCTTAATGGCCCAAGGACATGAGGTAGTCTGCCTGGATAATTTTTACACCGGGACTAAACGCAATATCCTCAAATGGCTGGACAACCCGTATTTTGAGCTAATCCGCCACGACATCACGGAACCGATTCGGTTAGAGGTAGATCAGATTTACCATCTGGCTTGTCCCGCTTCCCCCATACACTATCAGTACAACCCTGTCAAGACAATTAAAACAAACGTCATCGGCACGATGAATATGTTGGGATTGGCCAAACGGGTAAAAGCAAGATTCTTTCTCGCTTCCACTTCCGAAGTGTACGGAGATCCTGACGTACATCCACAAACAGAAGATTATCGCGGCAACGTTAATTGTATCGGTATCAGATCGTGTTATGACGAAGGGAAGCGAGTAGCTGAAACTTTATCTTTTGATTACCACCGTCAAAATGGGGTAGACATTCGAGTTGTGCGAATCTTCAATACCTACGGCCCGCGGATGTTGGAAAATGACGGAAGAGTAGTGAGCAATTTTATTGCTCAAGCTTTGCGGAATCAACCGCTGACAGTATACGGCGACGGTTCCCAAACGCGGAGTTTCTGCTACGTTTCTGATTTGGTGGAAGGATTTATTCGTTTGATGAATAGCGACAAAATCGGGCCGATGAATTTGGGGAATCCCGGCGAATACACTATATTGGAACTGGCACAAAAAATTCAAAATACGATTAATCCAGGGGCAGAAATTATTTTTAAACCGCTGCCGGAAGACGATCCAAAACAGCGACAACCGGATATTACTCGTGCTAAAACTTGGTTGGGGTGGGAGCCAACTGTTCCGCTGGATCGAGGTTTAGAGTTGACTATCAAGGATTTTCGCGATCGCATCGAGGGAAACCAAAAGTAGAGACGGCCGATTTGTAGGGGAAAACCCCCCGTCGTTGACCTCTAGGGGTAGGCACGGGGGCGCTACCCCTACAAGATATTCTTCCTTCTTCCTGACATCCGTTACATCCGTTACATCCGTTACATCCGTTGAATCCGTTGCCGAACTTCCTTCTTCCTGACATCCGTTACATCCGTTACAGAATCCGTTGCCGAACTTCCTGACATCCGTTACATCCGTTACATCCGTTACAGAATTCGTTGCCGAACTTCCTTCGTTTTCATCTGATTTATTTACTAGCTTTGAGGAGATTTCTATGCGTGTTTGCGTCATTGGTACTGGATATGTTGGCTTAGTCACCGGCACTTGTTTGGCCCACATCGGCCACCACGTGATTTGCGTAGACAACAACGAAGAAAAAGTTAAGTTAATGAAGTCGGGACAGTCGCCAATTTTTGAACCCGGACTGTCTGAATTAATGTCTTCTGCATCTGCGTCGGGCAATCTAGAATTTACTTCGGATTTGGCCGCAGGAGTTGCTCACGGAGACATTTTGTTTATTGCGGTGGGGACGCCTCCTTTGCCTACAGGAGAAAGCGATACTCGCTACGTAGAAGCTGTTGCCCGCGGCATCGGAGCTCACCTCGACGGCGATTACAAAGTCATCGTGAATAAATCTACAGTGCCAATCGGTTCGGGGGATTGGGTGAGAAGAATTGTACTAGACGGTTTGGCAGAACGTCAAAAACCTGAAAGTAGCGAGGGGGCTACGGGGGAGGAAGTAGCAGCAAAAACGGGCGTTCAATTTGATGTGGTTAGCAACCCGGAGTTTTTGCGGGAGGGCTGTGCTGTTTTAGATACTTTTAATCCCGATCGCATTGTTCTGGGAAGCAATTCTCGGCGGGCTATGGATATGATGCTACAGCTTTACAGGCCGATTGTCGATCGCAAGTTTGCAGAAAATCAGTCTTTGCCGGAGGTTCCTGTAGTGATGACTGATATCAGTTCCGCAGAGATGATTAAGTACGCAGCTAATGCTTTTTTGGCTACGAAGATTAGCTTTATTAATGAAGTTGCTAATATTTGCGATCGCGTCGGTGCAGATGTTAGTCAAGTTGCCCGAGGTATCGGCTTAGATTCGCGGATTGGCAACAAGTTTTTGCAAGCTGGCATCGGTTGGGGCGGTTCTTGTTTTCCCAAAGATGTCTCGGCTTTAGTTCACACTGCTGAGGATTACGGCTACGAGGCGCATTTGCTGAAAGCGGCGGTGGAAGTTAACCAACGCCAGCGGTTGATTGCTATTGAAAAGTTGCAACAAGTTTTGAAGATTCTCAAAGGTAAAACTGTCGGACTTTTGGGTTTGACTTTCAAGCCGGATACTGACGATTTGCGGGATGCTCCTTCGCTGAATTTAATCGAGAGTTTGAATCGGTTGGGAGCGAAAGTTAAAGCTTACGATCCGATTGTTTCTCAAACTGGGATGCGTCACGGTTTGTCGGGAGTGCTGGTAGAAACCGATGCAGAAAGACTGGCTGATGGTTGCGATGCTTTGGTGTTGGTGACTGACTGGGAACAGTTTCGTAATTTAGATTACGAGAAAATGGCGAAGTTGATGAATCATCCGGTGATGATTGACGGCCGAAATTTCTTAGACAAGAAGGCTTTAGAATCGGCTGGTTTCCAATATGTGGGAATTGGAAGGTAAAGAAGAGCTTCGATCGGAACCTCTACTTGTAGGGTGCGCCGCAGCGCACCTTACAAACGAGCATTTCTAAGCCGTAGGATGCGCCGAAAAACACCTTACAATTGCTGGCTACCAACAATCGCGGGTTGAGCCGCCCCGCGTACTTTAAAAAGTTTCCATCAATGTTTTTTCTTGAGCGTAAACATCTCGTAGCTGTTGCAGCGCTGAGGCAGAAATTACCGATTTAACTGTAGCGACTAATTTACCCCACTCAAGCAAGCTGTCAACTGAAACAGCCGTTTTGAAGTTGTACGTATAGAATTTAGTCCAAAATTCTGGTGCTTGTGTCCGTTTCCAGCGTTTGTACCACGCGACAAAATCTTGAGCACAGGGCCGTTTTACTTCTAAGATTGGGGGGAAATCGGCGTAGCTGACAAATCGACTCAGGCCTTTAGCATGAACGTACACCACGTTGTGGCAGCATTCGATTCGGTATATCTGTTCGGGTGATATGTTGAACAGGAGTGCTACTGTTTCTTCGGTGACAAATCTCGATCGCGGATTGACGATCGACGATTTGTGAATAATTTTTGATTCGCCGATCGCTGACGATCTTAGCTGATTCTCGGATATCATGGTAGTTGCATCTGGTGGTAGTAGGTAAATCTATCTCTGCTAAGTGCGATCGACAGCAATAATCTGTCGGGATTAATTTTAACAGGCGATCGTCTTTAGTTTGGTTGACTCCGCCGCAAAACGGAGACAAGCCCCGATTTCTGCCATGAGAGGCGCAAAATTTTAGACCAACGTTCAAGCTCCCAGATTCATCTTTAGAGTCAATCTAAAATCTAAAATCTAAAATCTAAAATCGAATGACCGGGGCGATCGCTTTTTGATATATTATACTAAATCCAAAATTTTGTAAATAGCGAATATGAGCAAAGGCTTAGTCAGATTGCGGGTTCGAGAGTTGGCTGCCGAGAAGGGATGGACGCTCAAGGAAGTTGCGGAGCGATCGGGCGTGGGCTACAGTACGATTAGCAATTATGCCCGTTCTCAGGGGATGGCAATGGTTGACTTTGCAGCAGTCCACAAGTTGGCTCGAACTTTTGATGTGATGATTGAGGATTTCGTGGTAATCCTAGAAAAATAGTTGAACGTTTTGCCTAAATTCAATGTTTTAGCGATCGACTTTTGATGTGCCGGTCGAAGTTTTGATGTAATGATTTCAGCATAGGTCGATCGCCCGCAACCAAAGTCGATCGCCTATCATTAAAGTGACCCGCTTGGAGCCTGAAATTAGGAGAACCGTTAAATGCTAGAAGCTGCGATATTGGGAGGTCTTCTGAAGGTCGCTTTCGATGGGATAGTGGGCACTCAAGCCAATGATGCAGTCATGCACCTCTGTTTGAAGGGAATAAACAAGCTATCACGAAACGGAAAAGTTGTCAATCACGATTTAGAAAAAGCGCTGAAACGTTCTTTCCTGAAAGCTCAACAACAAATCGCCTCAGAATGTTATAAAGAATTGGTTGAGCCGTCTCGCAGGGCTTCTAAAGGTATAGTTATTTACTTGCCTCAAGACCGTCCTTATTTAGAATGGCTAGATAAGAAGATTAAGCAGTTAAAATCTGAATTAAAGCAGGTTAACAAAGAAACAGTCCCTTCTGGTATTCCAATAGAAGGTTTAGATGAGATAGAATTGCTGCTAAGTTCCCGCCACGAGTTAAGCCAAAATCGATTTCAAGAAGTTGAAAATAAACTGCTGGAAATTGCACTACAAGATTGTGATGTCACACTTTATCAAGCTAAATCAAAGGAAAATTTATTTAGCTTAGTATCTGCGTACTTTGCCGAGGAAATCAAGGACAATGAAAAAGTTTTCCATATTTTTACAGCGCAAAGTTTAACGCGAAATGATACCCAAACCGCCGAAACTCACGCTTTGATGGAACAGCTAAAGGCTTTGCTTGAGGAGATAGTGGAAAAGAGCCGCATTGCTTACGTGCCGATTGACTGGCAAGCTATTTGCCAGCAGATATTATACGAGAAAGAACAGCAGCGACTGAGTAGCAATCGGCTAACTTTTGGCAACCATCAAATTGATGATGTTTATGTACCGCTGGGATTAGTGGAACGGCAGAAAGTGACTCAGCGACGCGAGGATGTGGCGGCTGAGGAAGGTTCGGATTTGTACCGAGAAAAAGAAGTTACTCAAACATTTGAACATAGCGAGTTTCTTGAGCAAGTGATCCAGCAAGGAAGTAGCCCGAAAAGCAATGGGAAGCGGTTAGGAATTATTGGGGAACCGGGGGCGGGAAAAACAACGCTGTTGCGGCAGATTGCTAATTGGGTAGCTGAGGAGATTTCGGAGGCGATTGTTATTTGGGTATCCTTGGCAGATTTGCAGGGGAAGGAATTAGAATCGTATTTATTTGATAGTTGGCTGCTGGCGGCAATTAAGAGAATTGGGAAGGCTGAGGCGACGGCGGATATTAAGGATGATTTTTTGGCACAGTTTAATGCTGAGCGCGTTTGGTTGGTGTTGGATGGGGCGGATGAGATGGCTGCGGGGGATGGTAATCCTTTGGCGGAAATTCAGCGGCAAATTAGAACGGGCGGCTGTGTTCAAAGGGCGCGGATTGTGCTAAGTTGTCGGCAGAATGTTTGGGATGCGATCGGCTCTGCGTTGGATACTTTTGATACTTATCGCACTCTGGAGTTTTCCTATCCCGAACAGGTGGAAATGTTTATTGATAAATGGTTTGGAACCCCCCCTAACCCCCCCTTGCCAAGGGGGGGGACAAGAGAAGAAGGGGATATTCTTACTTCATCATTCCCAACCCAAAATACAGCAGAAACTCTTGCTCCCCCCTTACCAAGGGGGGCTGGGGGGGTTCTTTCCCAACAGCTACGGGAAGCATTAGCAGCATCGGGAAAAGAACGAATTCGAGATTTAGTCAAAAATCCCCTCAGATGTTCGCTGCTGTGCCGTATTTGGCAGTCGTTGGATGGGGATTTACCGGATACTAAGGCTAAGCTTTATCAGCGGTTTGTGACTACTTTGTATCAGTGGAAAAAACCGCGCCTGAATTTGATTCAGCAGCAGGATTTGAATGCGGCTTTGGGGAAATTGGCTCTGGCTGGGATGTTAAATGAAACGGATCGGTTTCAGTTACGTGAAAGTGTGGGATATCGGGTGATGGGTGAATCGCAGTTTGAGTTGGCTGGCGATTTGGGTTGGCTGAATTTAGTCGCGAGAGATGCAGAGACGGCAGAGGGGATTTATGCTTTTTATCATCCGAGTTTTCAGGAATATTTTGCGGCGTTGGCGGTTGAGGATTGGCACTTTTTCTTGAATCACTTTCCTAAGAATCCGCAACATCCTGATGCTAGGTATCGCATTTTTGAGAAGCAGTGGAAAGAGGTTATTTTGCTGTGGTTGGGGCGCGAGGAAGTAGGGAAGGAGGAGAAGGAAGCGTTTATTAAGGCGTTGGTTAAGTTTAAGGTTGGGTGGGATAAATTTTATGGATATCGGGCATATTTTCTAGCGGCTGCGGGGATTGCTGAGTTTAAGGATTGTAGTCTTGCTGATGAGATTGTGTCGCAGATTGTTATTTGGGGATTTGGTTATTTAAATAAGCAAAAACAGGATTGGCGGACATTTCTCGATCCAATTGTCGATAGAGCAAGGGAAGTTCTGAAAGAGACGGATCGGGAAAAAGCGGGTTCCGCTTTAGTCGAGCTAATCCGCAATTCAGGTGATGAATATACCCGGAGGCGAGCGACAAAAAGCTTAGGGGAAATAGGCAAAGGTAGCCCAGAAACTATCTCCGCTTTAGTCGAGTTAATCGGTACTTCTCAGGATGAACATACCCGGTGTGTAGCGGCAGAGAGCTTAGGGAAAATAGAAAAAAATAACCCAGTTGCGATCGCCACTTTAGTCGAGTTACTCCGCAAGTCAGTTGAGAAAAAGACCGAGAAGCGAGTGGCATATAGCTTGGGGAAAATAGGCAAAGATAGCCCAGAAGCGATCGCAGTTTTAGTAGAACTAATCCGCAATTCAGATCATAACCATTTCTACCCGCATTACTGTCGGCATAACGTACCTACCTGTATAATATTGGCATATAGCTTAGTGAAAATAGGCAAAAATAATCCAGTTGCGATCGCCGCTTTAGTCGAGTTAATTCGCACTTCAGATCATAAAGTTACCCAAGAGCGAGCGGCAGAAATTTTAGGTAGGATAGACAAAGATAACCCGGTAGCGATCGAAACTTTATTGGAGTCAATCCGCAACTACCGTCCTAAAGATACTCGTTATCAAGCAGCACAAAAATTAGCAAGAATCGGCAAAAATAACCCAGTTGCAATCGCTGCTTTAGTCGAGTTAATTCGCAAGTCAGGTAATAAAAAAGTTACCCGGTGGCGAGCGGCAGAATGCTTAGGGAAAATAGATAAAGATAACCCAGTTGCAATCAGCGCTTTAGTCGAGTTAAGCCGCAATTCCAATGAAAGGACTCGGTGGTCAGCGGCAGATAGCTTAGGTAAAATAGGCAAAGATAACCCAGTGGCGATCGCCGCTTTAGTCGAATTAATCCGCAATTCCGGTGCTGAAAGTACCCGGTGTCAAGCGATAAAAAGCTTAGGGGCAATAGGCAAAAATAACCCAGAGGCAATCTCCGCTTTAGTCGAGTTGCTCGGTACTTCTCAAGGTGAATATACCTGGATGATAGCGGCAGAATGCTTAGTAAAAATAGACAACAATAACCCAGTTACACTCTCCGTTTTAGTCAAGTTGCTCGGTACTTCTTATAATATGTATCTAAATCTATCGGAATTAGTAAATAAATTAGTGAAAATAGGCAAAAATAACCCAGTTGCGATCTCCGCTTTAGTGGAGTTGCTCGGTACTTCTGAGAATGCATATACCGGGTTTATAGCGACAGAATGCTTAGGGGCAATAGGCAAAGATAACCCAGTGGCGATCGCCGCTTTAGTCGAGTTAATCCGCAATTCCGGTAATGAAACTACCCTGTGTCAAGCGGCAGAAAGCTTAGGGAGAATAGACAACAATAACCCAGTTGCGATCGCCATTTAGTCGAGTTAATCCGCAACTCAGCTAACCCAGATACCCGGTGTCGAGCGGCATCTAGCTTAGGGGAAATAGAGGAATATCACCCAGTTGCGATCGCGACTTTAATAGAGTTGATTCCTAAGTATCACCCTGAATATTCTATTTTTGACCCGGCAGATAGCTTACTGAAAATTATGAAAGGTAAACACTTCGCCACCGCAGTCTCAGGTTTGAAAAATCGCCTAACTTCCGAAATCTACAAAAATGATTTTGGTCGGAATGAAAGATGTCACGAAATCATCTGGGAGTGTGCCGAAAATATGACTTACCCAGAATTTTATCAAGCATGGCACGCTTAACCGACCGCTGGAATTGCCGTTAACAGGTTTTCCGGTGGATGGAGAGGATTTGTTGGATGCGGTGCAGAATTGGATCGGGCGGATATAAATAACCTCATGAATAGAGTCCCTCTCCCTCGATCGAGAAATCGAGAAACGGTTTGATTCGGGTACTATGTAACTGTCAACTGCTATATAACTGTGCTAGAATTGGAAAGAGGCGAGCTTTGCAGGAAATTAAAATATGGTATTACCAACAATTAGTGAAGATACAATTTCCCTCGCGCCAGGAGACGAACTTATTCTGCGATTTAGAACTTGGGAAGATTATGAAGCATTGCTAGCCCGTCGAGAAGATAAAGCTGGATTGAGAATTCGCTACAGCAGCAAAACCCAAGAAATTAGAATTATGTCTCCATTGCCCAGACACGGTAAAAATTCAGATATACTGGCAGATTTGGTCAAAGCTTTACTGCGACATGAATGCAGAGATTGGGACGCATTTACCCCAATTACCCTCAAGCGCATTAACCAACAAGGAATCGAACCAGATTATTGTTTTTACATCGACAATCGCGCAGATATTTTAGGAAAAGAGCGAATAGATTTAGAAACAGATCCGCCCCCAGATTTAGCGATTGAAATCGATCTGACTTGCACGACTAAACCAGAAGATTATGAAGCGATCGCACCTTTAGAACTATGGGTTTACCGTCAAAGTCAATTGTCGATTTATCAGTTCGATTCGCAGCAGTATCGAGAGTCTCAAATTAGTCGCTGGTTTCCCGGTTACGATCTCAAAACCTTAATTCCTCAATATTGCGATCGGGGCTGGCAGATTGGTTCTAGTGTGGCGCTGCGAGAGTTTGAAGAATTGTTGCGATCGCGATGAATATTGGAGAGTAAAAACGGGCGATCGTACTGACAATAAATATAACAGTGGCTCTCTCCAGACTGCTTATGTTCCCTGCAATACCTTCCCTGGTGACAGACAAAAATGTACGATCGACAGATGCGAACAAATAGTTTAACCTACAATACTATTGCTAGAGATGCCATAAACCGAGCCTCCCAAAGACTCCCCCAAACCATGCCCAAGCCAAAAAAGACCCCCGCGAAAACCTACACTGAAATCAACCTCAGCGATCCTCAATATTACTTCAACCGAGAACAAAGCTGGCTAGAATTCAACAACCGCGTGCTCCACGAAGCCCTCGACCCCCGCACGCCCCTCCTAGAAAGACTCAAATTTCTGGCTATTTTTAGCTCCAACCTAGACGAATACTTCATGGTGCGCGTGGCTGCCCTCAAACAGCAAGTAGAAGCAAAAGTCAGCAAATTGACCTCCGACGGCAGCACGCCCCAAGAACAGCTAGATGCCATCAACAAGCGGCTTTTGCCGATGGTTACTCAGCAGCACTCGTATTTTGAGCAAACCCTGCGGCCAAAATTAGCAGCAAGCGGCATCTACATTCTCGACTACATCGACCTCAATCAAGAACAGCGAAATTACTTGCACCGCTACTTCAAAGAACAAGTATTTCCCGTACTCACTCCCCTAGCAGTTGACCCCAGCCACCCTTTCCCCTTCCTTTCCAATCTCAGCCTCAATTTAGCAGTAGTAGTCAGAGACCCCGACACGCGCGAAGAATTGTTTGCCCGCGTCAAAGTACCGCAGGTGTTGCCGAGGTTTTTGCCACTGCCGGGAGATTTGCAGTGGCAGCAGAGGGGCAAATCTCCTGTTTGGACTGGCGTGCCCCTCGAACAGGTGATTGCCCACAATTTAGAAGCTTTGTTTCCGGGGATGGACGTTGAGGAATATCACCCGTTCCGCATTACTCGCAATTCCGATTTGACGGTGGAGGAAGATGAGGCAGAGGATTTGCTGCTGGCTATAGAACAGGAGCTCCGCAAGCGCCGGTTTGCAGGTTCTGCGGTGCGGATGGAAATTCAAGCGATTATGCCGCCTGCCCTGCGAGATATGCTGAGGGATGAGTTGGTGCTCGGCGAGCAAGATGTTTACGTCGTAGAGGGGCTGCTAGGCCTCAAGGATTTGATGTCTCTTATCGGGCTGCCGGTGCCGGAACTCAAAGACCAGCCTTGGACTCCGGTTGTGCCGCCGCGTTTGCGGAACTCGGAATCGGCAAGGATTGCAGACAACAAATCGATGTTGGATGCTGACGAGGGCGAGGATATTTTCACTGCGATCCGCCAGGGGGATGTGATGCTGCACCATCCCTATCATTCGTTTGCCGCGACGGTGCAGCGGTTTATTACTGAGGCGGCGCACGATCGCTCCGTGTTAGCGATTAAGATGACTTTATACCGGACTTCTGGAGATTCGCCGATCGTCAGCGCCTTAATTCAAGCAGCGGAAAACGGCAAGCAGGTAGCCGTTTTAGTAGAACTCAAAGCTAGGTTCGACGAAGAAAATAATATTAATTGGGCTCGCAAGTTAGAACAAGCTGGAGTCCACGTAGTTTACGGTTTGGTGGGACTCAAAACCCACACCAAGATTGTGATGGTAGTGCGCCGCGAGGACGGGTACATCCGCCGCTACGTCCACATCGGCACCGGAAATTACAATCCCAAAACAGCCGGACTGTATACCGATGTGGGTTTGTTGAGTTGTCGCGAGGATTTGGGATCGGATTTGGCGGATTTGTTTAATTATTTGACTGGTTATTCGCGGCAGGTATCTTATCGCAAATTATTGGTGGCCCCTGTCAATATGCGCGATCGATTTTTAGCTTTAATCCGCCGCGAGATCGAATTCTGCCGCTTGAATGCCGAAACTGGTAGCGGTAGCTGCGGGCGCATTGTCGCTAAAATGAACGCTTTAGTTGACCCTCAAATTATTGTTGCTTTGTATGAAGCTTCGCAAGCGGGAGTCAAAATTGATTTGATTATTCGGGGGATTTGCTGTTTGCGTCCCGGCGTTGAAGGTGTTAGCGAAAATATCAGAGTTATCAGTATTGTCGGTCGGTTTTTAGAGCATTCTCGGATGTTTTATTTTTTCAACGGTGGCGATGAAGAGGTGTATATTGGTTCTGCTGACTGGATGCAGCGCAATCTCACAAGGCGGGTTGAGGCGATCGTTCAGGTGGAAGACCAGACAATTGCTAAGGAGTTGCAAGAAATTTTGGGAGTGATGCTGGCGGATAACCGCCAAGCTTGGGATTTGCAGCCGGGAGGAAACTACTCTCAGCGGCGGCCGCCTGCTAATTGCCCGGAAGTGAGCTCTCAGCAAATTTTGATGGACATGGTTTTGAATTAGTCAGTTGTCAGTTGACAGTTGACAGTTGACAGTTGACAGTTGGTCAAATTTGCAGTTAGTCGTTTGTCAGTGGTTATTGGTCAAATTTGCAGTTAGTCGTTGTCAGTTCTTGTTAGCTATTAAGCTGTACTGCATTTAATTTTAACTTTTAGGGCGGGCAAGATGCCCGCCCCACAAAGTTTTAATACACCGAAATATGCAGATTAAATGCGCGATAACTAATGACCACTGACAACTAATGACTACTGACTACTGACTACTGACTGCTGACTACTGACTACTGACTACTGACTACTTAACTGTCAAAAGTCCGCTTGAATTCTTCTAAGAGATCGTCAATTTCCTCGATCGCCTGACTCACATCTATTCTCAGGGCTCCCAAGTCCGATCGGTCTAACAGCCGCACCAGAGATTCCCGCTTGACTTCGATCTCTGCTACGCGCTCTTTGATTGTCTGTGCATCCATTGTTTTTTTCCCTTTTGCTACTATTAACAAAAATATTTGACATTCCCCTGCGAACAGACAGGAATTCTTAAATTCACCGACTACCTTTTTTTAGCCAATCCTTCACTATTTTTATATTGTAAGTGATGAACGTGCTCAGGGTTTTTGGGTCTGTGCTATAGCCTGATTGTACATCAAAACTTCAGCTAAACTTCAGCCAATTTTTAGCGCAAAAAAGGCGGACGCTTATTATCTGCGGGTTTGTTTTTCATCACTTCAGTTAAAAATCGCTTCAGGGCCTTCTCGCGGTTTTTCATAAAAGCAGACCAAAATCCCGGTTGATATTCATCCATTGTCTTGGCTAGGGCCCAGACATCTATGGCTAAGATATTATAAAGCCTTTCATCTTCCCGTTTGAGCGAGTTAATCTGCTCTAGAACAGACTTGTTTGCTCCAGCAATTTGTTTGTCTTCGTCTTTAATCATGTCCCAAAAGTGGTTGAAAGGGCAAGAGGGTCGATCGCGATCGCCACTCTGTATACTTTGATGATACTGCCGATCTCGATTGCCTTCTGGAACCAACGCCGCGCAATTAACACGGATATTTACCGGTGGCGCGCTCGGGCGAGTCCGGCAGGATAAGCTTCTGAAGCTAGAGACAAGACTGTGGATGCACACCGCTCCCGCGCTCATAGATGCTAGCAGTTTTTGCAAGTCTTTTGGCAAAAAAACTAAATTTATTCAAGACTTCTTGACAGATAATAATTAAAGTATATTGTTGATTTCAGCTAACTACCTCACTAAATATGTTACGTAAAATTTCTTTAGCAAACCTAGCCTTAGTTGTTGGCGGTATTATAGCAGCAGTCGGGTTCGGAGCCTACTTCACAGACAGACCTACCCTCAACCTAGCCGGCTTTTTTTATGGAATTCCGCTGTTGCTGGGAGGTTTGGCCCTGAAAGCGGCTGAACTCGAACCGGCGGAGTTCACCGAACCGACTTCTGGCGAAGTTCTCCTCCTGAGAGAAAGTCAGGCCACAGATACTCAAAACCAAGTCCGCAAAGATATCACCCGATTTCGCTACGGCCAACCCGCGCACTTAGATGATGCTTTGGAGCGCTTGGGCCTGGCCCCGACTGACGAGGAACGCCCCCTCCTGCAAGGGTTGCGGGAAGTTGATGTTGACGGTGCTTATGCGTTAATTCTAGAGTTTTATTCGCCGCTGATCCCGATCGACCTCTGGGAAGAAAAGCAAGACAAAATAGCTACTTTTTTTGGCCCCGGTTTGCGCGCAGAAGTGAGTCAAAAGCCTGATGACAAAATTGAATTGGCTTTAATTAAAAATACTCAAGCTTAAAGTAGTCTTAAGTTTTGAGTGCGTGAATTTTGAAGTGGCCAATTAATAATTAATCCTGCATCGACCCAGATACTGATTTTAGCGGCAACTTCAAACCTGTCGCTACCAGCAAAAGCTTAATCCGCAATTGGGCGATCGCGCAAATTTGATTTCTCTTAATTACAATAGTGGTTGAGAACCGATCGGCAATCTTAAATAAGGAGAAGCACAAATGGTTTCGTCAAGAAGCAGGATAGGTATTATCGGCGCAGGAACATCAGGATCTTATCTGGCGATTCTGCTGATTCAACAAGGGTTTGAAGTTGACTTGTTTGAAAAAGCCCCTTATCCGCGCACCGATGGCTGCGGTATCCTGATCGTACAAGCAGGTATGGAAGCGCTCGATCGCGGAAACCATCAAGTCACCCAAAAAATTATCAACTCAGGCGATGCTGTCAAAGTATTCGAGTTTCGCAACCTGCGCGGCGGTGTCATCAATTCCGAACCCGTCACCTACGAAGAAAATGAACTCCCAGGAATGCTGGTACACCGCAAAGCTATTCTAGAAGCACTCCTCGACGAGTTACCGGCTGACTGCATTCATTTTAATGCTGATTTATTGTCGATCGCCCAAACAGAACACAGCGCGATCGCCCACTTTAAAGATGGCAGTCAATGGGAAGGCGATCTTTTAATTGGCGCAGATGGAATTGTCTCCAAAGTTCGTCAATTTATCGTTCCAGATGTAGAACTTTTCTATTTAGGCGATATTGTCTGGCGAGGAATTGTCGAAGATAATAGCTTCTGTCCCGAAGGAAACTTTTTTGTTTACGTGCGCGGTAGGGGAATTTATGCCAACTTCTTTCACATTGGCGGAGGTCGCACCCATTGGGGTTTCTTTATCGAAAAAGAGCGAACAGAATCCGAAATAGGAAAACTCCAACCTAATAATATCACCATACCTCCCGAAGAACTAGCAAAACTCCCAGACGACGCGCGAAAAGTGATTGAGTCAACCCCTTTAGAAAACATTGTCTGTCGTTTTTCCTACGACATTGACCCCCTACCAAAAATCTATGACGGGCGCGTTATCCTAATAGGTGATGCGGCACACGCCAAAAGTTCCACACGCGCTAGAGGAATGACTTCCGGTTGGGAAGATGGTCTGTCTTTAGCCCAACATCTCACCGACAGTGCTAACATTGCCGAAGCGCTGGAAAATTTTCAAGCTGAAAGATTACCTATTGTCCACGAATATCAACGCACTAGCCGTGAAATGAGTCTGAAAATAGGTCGCCGTTAGAAATAGAAAATAGGAGCAATCCCATGTCGGCAAATATACCTTCCTATCCTGATTTAGACAAAGTTCCTGAAATTTTTACCCGTCATCTCGGTACGTGGAAAGGCGAGTATATTAAAACCGATACTCGCGGACAGTTTACTCGCAGCTTTTTCGGTAATTTTACCATTTCGATTGAAGGAAGTCACTACCGACAAGTTAATAATTATGAATACTCAGACAGTTCTCGCCTCCAGCTAAATTTTCAAGGGGAATTTGAAAATCGGATTCTGAAATTGTTTTCTAGCAGTTATTCTGATTTTTCGGCGATCGCGTGGGATGCAGGCCAGGAAGTTATTTGCTTTCGAGCAACTAAAACTCAGGATGACGCACTGATTACTTTTGTGGAAACAATGACTTTACTCGCCGAAAATCACCGAGTTCGCAGCACTCAAGCTTTTAAAGATGGCGTTTTTGATGGTATCTCCTTTATTGAGGAAATGCGTGTGTAGTTGAAGGAAGAAGAAAGTTCGGCAACGGATTTTGTAACAGATGTAACGGATGGAAAGAAGAAGGAGGAAGGAAGCAATGACCATTTTAATAGTTGAGCTTACCCCTAATCAAGTTTCAATTAGACCTCTTGCAAAAATAACTAGGACGGGCTCTCCGGCCCATCCCACAAAATTTTTTTTCTTGTGGAATGGGCC
>NZ_JAUBWA010000109.1:0-24114 GCF_036702825.1 Microcoleus sp. A003_D6
CTTGTGGAATGGGCCGGAGAGCCCGTTCCAGAATTTGATTAAAAGGATTTTTGCAAGAGGTCTAATGACTAATGACTAATGACTAATGACCACTGACCACTAACCACTGACCACTGACCACTGACTACTGACCACTGACCACTGACCACTGACTACTGACCACTGACCACTGACTACTGACTACTGACCATCGATATATTGCTTTAAAATATTCCGAATTTGTTTGAGCTGAAATCCCTTAGCAAGTTGGCGCAGCTTCGAGACAAACGGCACTAATTTTTGCTCTAAACTCTCCAGCTTAGCACTCTCCTCAAAAATTTCTTCAATGTCGCCCATAGCTGCGAGTTTCAAAAGTTTTGCTACCGACTCAGAAGCCGCAGGTAACAGAGAAGAATAAGCAGGAAAACCAGATGCTGGTGACAAACTGGGAGTTTTGCGCTTTTTGCTTTCCGAAGATTCCTCGTAAGTCCATTCTAGTCCCAAATGCACGCGCAACTGTTCCAAAAAGTGATTTGCTTCGATCGGCTTGGGAAGAAAATCATCGCACCCTGCGAGGATGCTCTCTTGCTGCGTAGACTCGAAAACGCTAGCGGACAGAGCGATTAACACCACATCTTTTAATTCCGGCAACTGCCGCAGTCTCCTGGCAGTTTCTAAGCCATCCATTACAGGCATCCGCAAGTCCATTAAAATGATATCCGGTTGAAATTCAACTGCTTTGGAGAGGCATTCTTGACCGTTTTGGGCCTCTGCAATTTCAAATCCCAAACGCCGCAGCAGCCTGCACAATAAATCGCGATTTAGTTGATTGTCATCCACGATTAGCACTTTCCGCTTGTTGCCGACAAAACCGACAATCCAGCGTTTTTCCCGAAAAGGAGACACATCCAAGTACAGTTTGGCGGCTGGCAATTCTAAATCCAGCCAGAAAGTGCTGCCTTTCCCCAAAGTGCTGTTAACGCGAATTTCGCTGCCCATCAGTTTCGCTAATTTCTGGCTGATAGAGAGTCCGAGACCCGTACCTTCAACAAAAGTATTGCTTCCTAGTTGGTGGAAGGGCAAAAATATTTCTTCTAACTTGCTTCGCTCTATTCCAGTGCCGGTATCCTCGATTTGAAAGCGGATTTTTAAAGGGTGTTGGGCTGCGTTCGCATTGTGGGCGAAGCGCATATAATTTTGTTTCAGTTCCGAACTCAAAATCGATAATTCATAATTTTCTCCTTGCCCTCGACTCCAGGCCATTGTGCCGACATAGCCGACTTTGAAACTCACTCCGCCGCTGTTAGTAAATTTAACGGCATTGCTGAGTAAATTTATGAGAATTTGGCGCAATCTTTTTTGATCGACACGGACGCAGCTAGGCAGGGGAGATACTTGTTCGTAATTGAAAGAAATTCCTTTTTGAGAGGCCCGCATCTGAAAGAGATCGGCAATGTTTTTCGTGAAATTTAGAAAATTCAACTCTTCCGGGTAGAGATCCATTTTTCTAGCTTCGATTTTGGAAAGGTCTAAAACATCGTCGATTAACATCAGCAGGTGTTTACCGCACTGTTGAATGTTGCTGAGACTTTCTTGCTGATCTTCGCTTAAGTCTTTGTCGGTTTTGAGGATTTGAGCGTAACCTAAAACGCCGTTTAAAGGCGTGCGCAGTTCGTGGCTCATGTTGGCGAGAAATTCGCTTTTGGCGCGGTTGGCTCTTTCTGCGGCTAATGCGGCTTCTTGGAGGGCGGATTCTGCAAGTTTGCGATCGGCAATTTCGGTTTGTGCTTGTTCAAATAGCGTCGATTGCTGGATCGCGATCGCCAATTGCACGCACAATTGCCGGAGGGATTCTATTTCTGAGGAATCCCAGGGACGGGGGCCGCTGCAATCCTGGGCGATCAGCAGTCCCCAGAGCTGATTTTCTGCGGTTTGTTGGGTCTGGGAAATGCTTTCTCGTGCTTTTAAAATCGGCACTATTAAGTTAGCTTTTATTTCAAATTCTTCGAGAAGTTTCAGGTGGCATTCCGTCAAATTTTCCCGGTAAATATCTTCCATAGATCTAATACAGCCTTGCTGATAAATATCAACAAATTTCTCTCTAAAACAGCCATCAAGATTGTTAAAATTTCGCAGCGAAATTCTATCTCGGGCCACGGATTCCACAACTACAATGCCGCTCCAGTCGGGATTAAAGCGGTAAATAACTGTGCGGTCTGTTTGCAAAAATTGCCGCACTTGTTCGACAGCAGCGGTGAGGACTTCTTCTAAGTTAAGGGAGGAGCGAATGCGATCGAGCATGGCAACTACCAGCCGTTCTCGCCTTAATTGCAGCAGCAGCGCCATCTCGGCTTGTTTGCGTTCGGTGATGTCGGTAATTACTCCCACTAGCCCGATTAAATTGCCAGTTTCATCTTGAATGCAGTCGGCACGAAATAAAGTCGTTACCAGTTGGTTGCTTTTAGTTTTGATTTGGAGTTCGCCTTGCCAAGATTTGCCTTTGCGGACTGTTTTAAACATTTCTACCAGCACTTGACTTCGGGGGTAAAGTGCCGTTGCTCCGCCTGCTGTGTTGAGTTCTTCTGCTGTGTAGCCGTACCGCTGAACAAAGGCTTGATTGTGGTAGATCGATCGCCCTGTCAAGTCAGCAATGCCGATCGCATCGCTGGTGCTTTCTACGGCTTGAGTAACTCGCAGTAGGTCTAATTCTGCTTGTTTGCGATCGCTAATATCAGTAATAGTGCCGATATAGCCTTTAATTTCCTGATTCTCTCCGATTTCTGCAATTGCTTGACCGATGACCCAAATTACACGATTGTCTGGACGCTGAAAGCGGTATTCTGATTTAAAAGGAATTTTGTCAATAATGGCCCGATACCATTCATTTCTCACCCGCTCCGCATCCTCGGGATGTATAGAATTCATCCAGCCAGTTTCTGCTGCTAATTCTGCGTTTAATCCCGTGATTTCGCTCCACCGCTGATTGACATAAAGGCAATTGCCAAACGCATCGCTGTGAAATATGCAAACCGGCGATGCTTCTGCCAAAGTTTGATAGCGGCGCTGGCTCAATTGCAGTGCTGATTCTGCTTGTTTTCTTTTGGTGATATCGCGGACGATCGAAATTATCTCGCCGCCTGCAAGCATTGTCAGCGACAATTCTTGAGGGAACTTACTACCGTCGCGGCGCTGACCGATCGCTTCTATATTGCAGTACCCTTTTTGCTGGAGCACCGGCATTACTTGTCGTTCAAAATATTGAATTTCTGCTTGGCTGTAAAGCATTTCCCATGTCTCCCCATACAGTTCGCTAGCGCTAGCCAAGCCGTACATTTTGAGATAAGCGTCGTTTGAATAAATGCATTTATTATTATTAAAAATGGCGATGCCGTCGTAAGCCGCAGCCATTGCTACTGCTTGCCGCTGGAGTTTGGAGTCTGCTTGTTTGCGAGAGGTAATGTCGTGACCGACTGAATAGATTAAACCTTCTTCGCTAAATGGCGATGACGTCCACAGCAGGCATTTGTAAGAACCATCTTTGCAGAGATAGCGGTTTTCAAAGGAGATACTGGAGGTACCGGCTATTAGTTTTGCCTCTTCGGCTGCGGTAGCTTTTCGATCGTCTGGATGAACAAATTCGAGCATCGGCTTGGAAAAAAGTTCGGCGCTGCTGTAGCCCAGGACATTTGACCAAGCCGGGTTTAATCGTTTAAAATATCCATCGAAACCTACAATGCAAAGCAAGTCTAAGGAGATGGTAAAAAAGCGATCGCGCTCTGTTTGTGCCTGCTTTAATTCAGTGATATCCATCACTAAACCGTCCCAGAGAATATCGCTTTCGCTCCCGGATTTGCTCTCATTATTGAGCCTTTCCGGTCTCGCCGCTCCTTGCAGCCACTTAACTTTTCCCGATGGCAGGGTATGCCGCCACTGCTGCTGCCAAGGTTCCAGCGTAGCGGCTGAAATTGCGATCGATGCTTCAAAATCTAAGATATCGTCTGCGTGAATTCTGCTGAAAATTATGTCTGCATTTTGCTCTATTACTTCTGGCTCTAATCCGTACAGTTCGCGACTACTTGAAGATACGTAGGGAAAAGATTTTTCTCCATTTGCTGACCTTCGGAATTGATAAATTATTCCCGGCATATTAGCTACCAGTTTTTGAAATCGAGCTTCGCTTTTTTCCAGGGCTTTTTGCTGCCGTCTCTCTTCGGTAATATCTCTAATTGTCCCTACTATTACTTTACTGCCGTCTGCTATTTTAAAAACGCTTTTTTTGGTAGAGATGATGTGTTCTTTCCCCGCGGTGTCTGTGAATTTTTCTTCAGTTTCCAAGCAGGCACCCGTTGTCAATACTTCTTCATCTTTTGTCCAAAAAACAGCAGCCTCTGATTGGGGGAAAAAGTCATAATCTGATTTGCCCAGCAGTTCTTGCCGCGATTTGCCGAGCAACTGACAAAAAGCATCATTTAATATCATCCAGCGGTGTTGCTCGTCTTTGACAAAAATTGGGTCTGGCGTAGCATTTATGGTGTGGTTTAAAAATTCTTCTGACGCTTTCAGTTTGGCTTCGTAGCGGTAGCGATCGCTCACGTCCAACACTACTTCGATCATCCGGTCGATCGACCCGTTCTGGCGGCGGATGCAGCGCAGGGAAACTCGCGTATGAACTATTTCGCCGTCTTTTTTGAGCCACCTTTTGTCTGAGATGTAACCGTCGATCGTACCTGCTAACATCTGAGAAAGTTTTTCTGTAGAGGCATCAAAATCCTCTGGATGAATCAACTCCAGCCAATTCTTTTGCACGAGTTCGTAGCGATCGTAGTCCAGCAAATTGCACAGCGCATCGTTAACTTCTATCCAGTTGCAATTTTGAGGAATTTCGCGGTCAATAATTGGAGCGAGGATGGCAATTCCCATCAGGGAATTTTCCACCACCGAGCGATATTTTTCTTCGCTGTTTCGCAAAGCATCTTGACTGTTCTGGCGTTCTATGGCGTAACGGAGCGATCGAATTAACAGTTCGCCGTCGATTTTTCTTTTGACTAAATAATCCTGTACGCCCAGCGAAATTAACCGCAGGGCAAGCTCTTCGTCGTTTTGAGCGGTCAGAACTACGATCGGCACATTTACCCCGTACTCTTGTATCCTAGCAACCGTCTCGATTCCCAGACTGTCTGGCAGTGAAAGGTCTAATAAAATTATGTCAAAAGTTTCTTCATTCAATCGCTGCTGCGCTTCGCTGAGGCGCTCTACTTTCGTCAGCAATATACGCTGCGACCCGCTAATTCCTGATAGCAAATCTTCAATAAGCTCAGCTTCCTGAGCGTTGTCTTCTACTAACAGAACTTTAAAGCAGGTAGGAGGCACAGCTAAGTTAAAAACTGCTTTCATAATAGTTATCAATCAAAAAAACTTCAAGCTAACTTTGATTTCACCTTTTATTTCCGGGGCAGTTATTAAATTGCACCTACACATACATCGGCTCTTTCAAAATTTAGGTCAGATATTTAGGTCAGATTGCGGGGTGAGCGATCGCTAGAAAGATTGTGTTTAAGAGTTATAATTGTATCACGAACCAACTCGGCTGTCAACGCGAAACATTTTTTATTCTAACTTGCAATTTAACTTCTACCTTGTACCTTCTAGCTTCTGCCTTAAAATATAAAATTTTATTCAGCTTCCGCTGCCTTCTAGCTTCTGCCGAAAGTATATCTCGATTAAGCGAGAGTAAAGTGAAAAGTTGAACCTTGACCCAGTTCCGACTCCACCCAAATACATCCGCCGTGACGTTCCACAATCTTTTGACAAATTGCTAAACCAATACCTGTCCCAGAATATTCTTTTTGAGTGTGCAAGCGCTGGAAAATTTGAAAGATGCGTTCTTGATGCTGCGTCGCAATCCCAATTCCATTATCCGAGACAGAAATTAACCAGTCTTTCTCCTGCTTGCAAACGGTAATATGAACCACCGGCGGTGCATCGCGGCGATATTTAATCGCATTGCCGACTAAATTTTGAAAGAGCTGTACGAGCTGAGAAATATCCCCCATTACCGCTGGCAATTCGCTTACGGTGACAACTGCTTGAGTCTGGCGGATTGCCCCTTGCAGGTTCGCGAGTGCTTGCTCGACTGCGTGATTGCAATCTGTCAGTTGAAAAGGTTTCTGACTCCGGCCAACTCGCGAATATTCGAGCAAATCGTCAATTAAAGTTTGCATTCTCGTGCAGCCATGAACGATATTGCCGATAAACCTACTAGCTTGACTGTCGAGTTGGTCTTTGTAGCGTTTTTCTAAAAGTTGAGCGTAACTGGCAATGGTTGCTAAAGGCGCCTGCAAGTCGTGAGAAGCCACATAAGCAAATTGTTCTAGTTCCGCATTTGAACGCGCCAATTCTTGGTTAGATTTTAAGAGAGCCGATTCGGCGCGCTGCCGGTTCGATATCTCTTGTTGGAGCAGCAAATTTTGCTCTTGCAGGACTTTTTCTACGGCGCGGCGGCTGCTAATTTCTTGTTGCAGGATTTTGTTTTGTTCGTGAATGTTTTTTTCAACGACTAAGCGGTTGTTGATTTCTTCTTGAAGCAGCACATTTTGTTCTTTTAGCTGCTTTTGTAAAGTCCGCAGGGTGAGGTGACTTTCGATGCGGGCGAGCACTTCTTCAAACTGAAATGGCTTGCTGATGTAGTCAACTGCTCCCACAGCAAATGCGTTTACTTTGTCGAAGACTTCATCTTTAGCGCTGATGAAAATTACCGGAATTTCGCAAGTTTTAGCTTCTGATTTCAGGTGCTTACACACTTCGTAGCCGTTCATTTCCGGCATCATTATGTCGAGCAAAATCAAATCCGGCGGATTAGAATTGCAGGCTCTCAGAGCCATTTGCCCGTTAATAACGCAGCGGGGTACGTACCCCCGATGAGTCAATATCGTAGCCAACAGACGCAGGTTTTCTGGCGTATCGTCTACTACTAAAATGTTTCCTAATTGCGTTTGCTGTAGGTTGTTATTCATTTGATTAATTATTTTCCGGTTTTTACAAAAAATGTTGGCGACTATTTTGTTTTTAATTTCATTGCTTCTATAGCCGCCAGTTATGAATTGTTCACAATTAACTGTTACTTTCTTTCCTACTCTCAGTCTACCTTTAATATTTTGAATTGGCTAATTATCACAGGCTTAGCAGCAGAGTCAGAGCATTATTGTTCCACGTCATTTTTTTGTCTGAGACCTTAAATCCAGCTACTTTACACATAGCTTCTAAAGCAGTAGCTGTAGGCAGCCACCACCACGGGCCAAAGTCGTTGATGTCAAAAACTGCTTTCTCTGTTATCCCTATAAGTTGGTTCTTGTTGATGTATTGCCGCCAATAAGCTGTTAAAATAGCTCGTTCTGCGTCGTCCAAAGCTGGAATAAACATTACTCCAGAAGCGGGAATTTCATAGCGTCCCAACTCATTCTCTATAACTTCTTGGGTAATAGCTGAAGTGAAAATTAAATGCTCGCGAGTTATCTGACGCAAAGCAACTAAAATCTGCAACGGATGGGGGTGATGGTACAAAACTCCTGCACAGTGAACTACATCGTAAGGCTCGCTAATTTCTGCCAGCTTAATTTGAGTGATATCTTGGCTAATACAATGATAATTAACAATGTTTAAACTGGTCATCCGATCGCGAAAATCTTGCCACAATTGTACGGATATCGGCATTACATCAATCATTGTGACAGCGGCTGCGCCGTATTTGGTAGCTACAGATACTTTTTCGCTGACAGTTCCCCACAATCCGCCGACTTCTGCAAAAATCTTGCCTTTGACTACTCGCGCAATGTAGCGATCGCGAATGTCATGAGCCTCTAACTCTAATAATATACTGGATTCCCCTGTTTGACGCTGTTTTTCTAAAATATCCTCTAATTTTTGAGATATTTCTGGATTTTTTGGTCTAATTTCTAATGCCATCAAGTACAACATTATGGCTTCGTTACGCCGATCGCTCTCAGCAAAGTTTTGGGCTATTTCGCAGTAAAATTCAGGAGCGTGCAGCGGCTGCATTTGGTGGTGATAGTAGCTAGTTGCTACATCTGAATCAACCGGAGTTCTTTTAATCAGAGCCTTACCTAGCTTGATGTAAATCTCCGGTAGATACGGCTCGATTTTAAGCGCACAAAGGTAGGCGGAAACAGCATCATTCCATTCGTGACTTTCACTCAAAGCATCGCCTAAATTGTAATAAGACCAAGAAATACGGGGATTAAGTTCAATAGCACGTTGGTAAGCAGTAGCTGCTGCTTTCCACTGTTGAGTTTTTAACAGCGCTTCTCCTAAATTGTGGTAAGTCCAAGAGAATTCTGGATTGAGTGCGATCGCCCGCCGATAAGCGAGTGTTGCTGCTGCAAAGTTTTGAAGTTTAACTAAAGTCAAAGCTAAGTTATAATGAGACCAAAATAAATCTGCATTTAGGGCGATCGCCTGTTCGTATGCAGCCTCAGCTTCCGACCATCTTTCTAGTTTAACAAGAGCATCCCCTAACTGGTGAAAAGCTGAGAAAAAATTCGGATCTAATTCAGTAGCGCGCTGGTAAGCTGCGACGGATTCCGACCATTGTTCTAATCGATCGCAAGCTGCACCGATGCTGTAGTAAGACCAAGAATAATCCGGGTTAATTTCAACAGCCGTGCGGTAGGCGATCGCAGCTTCTTGCCATTTTTCTAAATTGAGCAGCACGCTGCCTAAGTTGTAGTATGACAAAAAAGAATTGGGATTTAAATCAATACTTTTTCGGTAGGCAGCCTCCGCTTCGCGCCAGAGTTCCTTGGCTTGCAAAACATTGCCTAATTTGTAATGAAACTCCGAAATGTCCGGCTGGAGTTGAATAGCTTTGCGGTAGTTAACAATAGCTTCGTCCCACTGCTTTAGCTCGCTAGCAGCTTCGGCTATTTTGCAATAAGCTTCGCAAAAGCTGGGGTTTAAATAAATCGTGCGGTGGTAACAAACTAGCGCTTTTTCTGGCTTATTTTGGGACAGCAGAGTATTACCTAAATCGAGATATTCTTCTGCTATTTCTATCGGTTCCACGATGAGTGCTTGATACCAACAGTCTGCCGCTTCTTCAGCTTTGCCGACTTGGGTAAATATCCGGCTCAAATTACGGTAAAATCCTGCAAAGTTTGGTTGCAGGGAGATGGCTTTTTGGTAACAGCCGATCGCCTCTTGCCACTGTTCCAAAGTAGCGCAGAGAGTGCCGAGGTTAGCAAAAGCTTCGGCAAAATCCGGTTGCTGGGCGATCGCAACTTTATACCAATACCTTGCGTCTTCTAGTTTACCCTGAGCTTGCAGCGCCTTTCCCAAGGTCTTGCAAGTCTCGGCAGAATTGGGTTCAGATGCCAAAACTTGCTGGCAAAGTGCGATCGCGCGATCGAAGTTGCCTGTAGCTAAATAAAGTTCTGCCTGTTGCTGAAAATTCACCTGCGCTGTTTCCGAATTCATTTTTTATTTTCCTTTTGAGTAATCATTCCATGTAAGATTATATGCTACAATTTGCCAAACTTCAAGTTTCTGTAAGTATAGCTAGCGAGCACAGAATAGTGCTGAATGTCCGCGAGATTAATATAAACTAGACAGTAATAGGTTAACAGCGAGCTAAATAATGTCAACAGTCAATTCAACACCGCTAATCAGCGTAATTATACCTGTATATAATGGCGATCGCTACATCGTGCAAGCGGTAGAAAGCGCCCTCTGTCAAACTTTTACTCATTTGGAGATTATAGTTGTAGACGATGGTTCTACAGATCGCACGCAGCAAGTATTGCAGCCTTATTTTGACAAAATTCGCTACATATATCAGGAAAATCAAGGAGTAGCAGCCGCCCGAAATCTTGCTTGCCAACTAGCCCAAGGCGAGTTTTTGGCATTTCTAGATGCCGATGACTATTTCCTACCATCCAAGCTAGAGAAACAACTAGCTTGCTTTGACCATGACCCCGCATTAGATATGGTGCAAACAGGTTGGGTAATCGTCGATGAAAGCGGGCGAGAGATTTCTGCTATCAAGCCTTGGCAGCAAGCCTCTAAATTAGATTTAGAAAGCTTTATTCTATATAAATGCGTGCGACCGAGTGCGATGATGCTGCGCCGAAAGTGGTGGGAAAAATTGGGCGGTTTCGATTCTCAGTTTCCACTAGCAGAAGATTTAGACTTTGCCTTGCGTTTAGCTTTAAAGGGGTGCAAAGCAGTTTGGTTAGAAGAGACACTTATCTGTTATCGCCAGCACGATTCTAACCTCATGTCAATCGGTTTTCGCGTAATGAAGAATATAGAAATAGTGATGAAAAAATTCTTCGCTCGACCCGATTTGCCTCAGTCAATCCGGCACTTAAAAAACCCGGAACGCTATCAATGCTTAAAGTGGCTGGCATGGCGGATGTATCGCGACGGCCATCTAGCAGAGATGGCTCAGTGTTTAGAAGAGTCATTACAATATACGCCTTTTTCGCCCACACAAACAGTCTTGAATTGGCTGGAAAGTTTTCAGATGGCTTCTGAGGAATACGGTGAAAATTTTGACGCTTATTCGCTGAGTAAGTTAGCCCAATGGCAAGAGATAATTTTGATGGTGATGACTAATCCACCCCAATCTCAACAGAGTTCTATTCCCACACCTTCAAAAGCGCAAGCCCACATTCTACTCTACAACACCGACGATCCGGGCGTGGGAGGATTAGCGCAGTACAATCATGCCATTCTTTGTCAGTTAGCCTTATTAGGCTATCGAGTCACTTGCGTGCAAACCAAACATTCTAGCCCCTTGCTGGAGCGAGAACGAGAGTTAGGTATAGAGCATTTGTGGCTGGATTTTAGCGGCCATAAAGATTTACAGCGGGTGTTAAGAAATACTCAGGATGCCAAAGAGATTTTTGCTAGCAATCAACCGGATATGATTATTTTTAGCGATGGTTGGCCCTTTTCCAATTTTGCAGCTAAACAGGTAGTTATTGAAATGGGAATACCATACATGATGGTGATTGGGTTAGTTATGCCAGAACACGCAACTTTTGCCTGCGGGGATGTAGTGCCTTATGTACAAGGAGTGCTTCACCACTGCCTGCAAGCTAGAGCCTTGATTGTTGGCGCTTACGAACATTTGAATTTATTGTGCCAACATTTCAAGTTGCCAAAAGAGCGAGGACAAGTGATTTATTTGGGGCGTTCTCCTGAATATTTTGCACCTCCTAATGCTGCGGCTCGTCAACGCCTGCGACAAGAAATAGGAATTCCTGAAGATGCGATCGTCTGTTTCACATCTGCTCGATTGGCATCGATTAAAGGGCATCGATATCAGATTGAAGCAATCAAGCAGTTGCAGCAGTCTCCTGTGTGGTCTAAACTGTATTTTGTGTGGGCAGGAACTGGTGACGGAAGCGCTGACAATGTAGAAATAGAATTGAAGCAAACTATTAAAGAGTTAGGGGCGAGCGATCGCGTGAAGGCGATCGGACAGCGCTGGGATATCCTAGATTGGCTCGATGCTAGCGACATATTCATTTTGACTTCTCTAGCAGATGCAGCGCCTTCTCTTGCAGTCATGGAAGCGATGGCTAAGGGATTGCCGGTAGTTGCAACGGCTGTGGGCGGCATTCCTGAAGGGCTTGGCGATACTGGGAAATTGTTGCCCGATCCGAATAGCGATCCAGAGGGAACCGCGAGGGAATTGGCAAAAACTGTAGAAGCTTGGGCAATGAATCCAGAATTACGGCATCAAATCGGTCAAGCTTGCAAGCAGCGGGCCGAAAAACTATTCAAAGAGGAACGGATGTTGGCAGAGTCGATGGAGGCGATCGAAAAAGCTTTAGTTGGCGACGATCGCCAAACAGATCAATTTGTTACTAGAAAAGAGGTGCAGAGGTCAATAACGAAAATAGAAAGCCGGGTACACTACAGCTCTTTAGTATGGAATGCTTGGCAGGCTTACTGTCAAGAAGATCGAATCGCAATGCAGAAGTCGCTTCAAGAATCTTTGAAGTACACACCTTTTTTGACTACAGAAACGCTATTAAACTGGGTAGAATATTTTGGCAATTTTTCGTTAGCAAAAGGGCATAGCTTAGATACATATTCTCTAATAAACTCAGCAGAATGGCAACAATTAGTCGAGGAATTACAGGGCATTGAATCTGTATTTTATTCACGTTAAAATCGCCAATTAACATTTAAATTTCGGATTGCTGTCAGCAGTAGAATTGCATCTGCCTTCTTCCTTCTTCCTTCTTCCTTCTTTCTTCCTTCCTTCTTCCTTCTTCCTTCTTCCTTCTTCCTTCTTCCTTCTTCCTTCTTCCTTCTTCCTTCTTCCTTCTTCCTTATCACCCATAAAACTCATGTCAATAGCAAATCCGACACCGCGAGTAAGTGTAATTATTCCAGCATATAATGGCGATCGCTACATCGCGCAAGCGGTAGAAAGCGTCATCAGCCAAACCTATAAAAACTGGGAAATTATCGTCATAGACGACGGCTCAACCGACGACACCCGCCAAGCATTGCAGCCTTATTTTGACAAAATTCGCTATGTTTATCAGGAAAACCAAGGAGTAGCTGCCGCCCGCAACCGAGGAATTCAGGAATCCCGAGGTGAATTAATTGCTTTTTTAGATCAAGATGACTTTTTCTTGTCCGATAAGTTAGCTGGACAAGTTGCGTTATTTGATGCTCAGCCATCACTAGGAATTGTTAATAGTGGCTGGCGAATGGTTAAAGAGCAAGGCGAAAGTATTTTCGATGTAAAACCCTGGGAATACTTGCCTCAGCTAGACTTAAAAACCTGGATTGTTTATCTGCCCCTACTTCCCAGCGCCATGATGTTTTCGCGGCAGTGGCTGGAACGAGTCGGTGGCTTTGATTCTCAGTATGATTCAGTAGATGATGCCGACTTAATCTTGCGTTTAGCACTATCTGGTTGCGAAGCTGCTTGGTTGCCTCAAGTGACAGTATGCTACCGCCAGCACGGGCAAAATGTGTCCATCCAGAGAGCGCTAAAACAGGCAAACCTTTGTATAAAATTAAAGCAAAATTTCTTCAGTCTATCCGACTTGCCAGAGGAAATCCGCCAATTAGAAAAGCAAGCTTTTTATGAAGCTCTGACATGGATGGCGTGGCAACTTTACTACAGCGGCTATCCCGCAGAAATGACTGAGTATTTGCAAAAATCTTTGGATTATACCCCATCCTCGCTGACACTAACTATAATAGATTGGGTAAAGCGTCTTATCGGAATTTCTAACACCTATGGCTGCCCAATTGATGGCATTGCTCTCAGAAAAATACCAGCATGGAAACAGTTAATGGCTAATATCATTCCTCCCAAAAAAGTGCGCGTCAGTGTCATCATCCCGGCTTACAACTGCCAGCGCTACATTGTCAAATCCGTAGAGAGTGTTCTGGGCCAGACTTATCAAAACTGGGAAATTATCGTCGTAGACGACGGCTCAACTGACAACACGCGCCAAGTTTTAGCACCTTACCTCGACTTAATTCAATACATCTATCAAGATAACCAAGGAGCAGCAATTGCTCGAAATCATGCTTGCAAATTAGCAAAAGGGGAATTTTTAGCTTTTCTAGATGCTGACGACTTCTTCCTACCCGAAAAACTAGAAAAACAAGTAGCTTGCTTTGACGCTGACCCCACATTAGATATGGTGCAAACAGGTTGGCTTATCGTTGGCAAAAACGACGAAGGCATTTATGCAATAAAGCCTTGGGAAGAAGCACCAAAGTTAGATTTAGAAGCCTTTGTTTTGTACAAATCAGTGCGTCCCAGCGCCATGATGCTGCGGCGAGAGTGGTGGGAACGCTTGGGCGGTTTCGATCATCGCTTGCCGCCAACCGAAGATTTAGATTTTGTGCTACGTTTAGCTTTAAAAGGCTGCAAGTCAGTTTGGTTAAAAGAGATATTAACCGGCTATCGTCAGCACGACAGCAATATCATGTCTAACGGCTCCAAATTAATGAGAAATACGGAAATTTTGATGGAGCAATTTTTTGCGCGGCCAGATTTGCCTCAGCACATCCGCGACTTGAAACGCACGGAACGTTACAAGTGTTTCGTATGGATAGCATGGCGGATGTACCGCGACGGATATTTGCCAGAAATGGTCGAAAGTCTGGAAAAATCTCTGCATTACACTCGTTTTACAGGGACTGAAACTGTTTTTAATTGGTTGGAAACTTTTAAGGGGGTTTCGGAACAGTACGACTACAACTTTGATGCCTATGCCTTAACCAATTTACAGGAATGGCAAGACATAGTGGCGATCGCAGCGAACAATCCTTATCAGTTTCAATCGGCTCCCAGTTTGACTTCTCGGCAGCCAACAAAGCACGTACTCCTGTACACAGAAGACTCAGGAGTCGGCGGTTTGGCTCAGTTTAACCACTCGCTGATGTGTAAATTAGCAGCAGATGGCTACCGAGTAACCAGCGTTCAAAGTCAAGCTTCTAATCCTTTAATTACCGAACAAAAACAGCTAGGTATCGAACATATTTGGCTAGAGTTCGACACGATGAAAGAGTTTTTGCGAATCGCTTACAATTTGGATGATGCTAAAAAGATTTACGCCCAGGCTCGACCGGATTTAATTATATTTAGTGACGGCTGGCCGATGGCTAACTTTGCAGCTAAACAAGTTGCGATCGAGCAAAAGATACCGTACATAATCAGTCTGGGTTATATCAATCGCAATTATGAAACCTTCGATCGCGGCGATCAAATCCCCTATTTCGATGCAGTTGCCTACCAGTACATGGTAGCCAAAGCAGCAGTAGCAGTTTCCCACGAGAATTTAAACTTGTTCCAAAGTTTATTTAAAGCGCATCTAGAACGGGGAAAAGTAATCTATTATGGCAGACCAAATAGTTATTTTGAGCCGCCGAATCTTTCCACTCGCCAACGCCTGCGTCAAGAACAAGGAATCCCCGAAAATGCTGTTGTTTGTTTTACGGCGGCGAGATTGACTCCCATTAAAGGATATCAGTATCAATTGCAGGCGATCGCCCAATTGAAAAATCGTCCAATTTGGCCCCAAATTTACTTTGTGTGGGCCGGCCCTGGGTCTACCACTCACGACAATCTGGAACCTGAATTAAGAGCAACTGTGAGCCAATTGGGAGTAGAAGAACAGGTTAAATTCTTAGGACAGCGCTGGGATATTGCCGATTGGCTCGACGCCAGCGACATCTTTATTTTATCTTCCGAAGCGGAGGGAATGCCACTAGCAATTATGGAAGCAATGGCGAAAGGATTGCCCGTAATTGCCACAGCAGTCAGCGGGATTCCCGAAGAATTGGGAGATACGGGAAAGTTGCTCCCAGATCCTACAATCGACCCCGCAGGAACAGTAAAAGAGTTGGTAGAAACGGTGGAAATATGGGCAGAAAATCCCGAATCGCGCCGACTTGCAGGACAAGCGTGCAAAGCGCGATCCCAAGAACTCTTCAAAGAAGAACGGATGCTTCGGGAATATGGAGAAATAATTGAACAGGCATTTGTAAGTGACGGTGATAGCGACAGTTTTTCTATTAGTCCGAAACTCCAAAAGCAGGTACAGCAAGGGGAGAGACTGCTGAAATACTATTATTTAGTGTGGAAAGCTTGGGATGCTTACGATCGCCGAGATATGTCCGAGATGGTGAATAATTTGCAATCTGCTTGGGCCTGCACCCCTTATTTTACCACAGAAACTATCTTTGATTGGGTGAAAAATTTTGGCATTTTTGCTGTGGAAAAAGGGGTTAGTTTCGATACCAACGAGCTGATCGACTCGCGTTCGTGGCAACAAGTGATAGAATCAATACAGGGTTTTGAAGTGTTTTCATCTGTTCGTTAAAACTGATCTCTTGCAGCATTCTTAGGAACGGGCTCTCCGGCCCATTCCACCAAACATCAACCACAGAAAAATATGCAATTTACATTCAAGTTCCCACGTATTAATAAACGGCTGCCAATTTGTTTAGCTATTGTCACTGTTCTGTTAATCGCCTATTTGGGACAGCCAAGAGCGATCGCCCAACTGCGATCGAACGTTACAGTAGATTTTGGACAGCCAGCCCCCGGTACAATTTCCATGAGCGGCATCCTGCACGGAATCGACACTGCCAAACCGCCGGATAGCTCGATCAAACCCTTGCAGCCCAAACTTTGGCGGGCGGGGAGACTCGATATTTACGATCGAGTAATCGCCAGCGGAGCCGAGTTTCAGTTAGTAGTTAGCGACTTGTGGGGCTACGGTAGCAATCCCAACGGCTGGCCCTATCAAAACTACCCCGCGTGGGAAGCATTCATCCGACAGTTAGCCCAGCAAAATAAAGGCAAGAAAATTATTTGGGATGTATGGAACGAACCAGATTTAAAAAATCCGTTTTGGAATGGAAGCAGAGAACAATTCTTTGAAACTTACAAAAGAGCTTACAAAATCTTGCGGGAAGAATTGGGGCCGTCAGCCACGATCGGCGGGCCGAGCATTACCAACTACAACAAAGAATATCTCGCCGCTTTTTTGAATTACTGCAAAGCGAACAAACTGGAAGTAAATTTCCTAGCTTGGCACGAACTCAACGATACCATGATCTTATTTGTTGACGATCATGTCATCGATGCTAAACGCAATTTTCAGCAAAGTCCCTCTTACAAGGAACTGAAATTGCAAAAAATTTACGTTAACGAAATTGTCGGGAACTTAGCGCAGTACCAGCCGGGGGAAATCTTAGGTTATTTGTATAACTTAGAGTATGCAAAAGCTGACGGTGCTTGCAGAGCTTGTTGGGAGAGTAAAGGGCCAAATAAAGTTAGCAATTGCTTCAACAATACGCTGAGTGGGATGGTCACGCCTAATACTTTTGAACCGAGAGCTGCTTGGTGGACATACAAAGCTTATGCTGACGGAGTTAATTCGCGGGTGCGGAGTCGATCGGATAACGATCGCCTTGTCGCTTTAGCCAGCAAGTCAAATCCTGAAGGTAAAGCACAGATACTTTTAGGTTATTTCGACCCCAATTACTCCTCAGCAACAACGGTGACATTAAACCTCGCGAATTTGGAGCAGCTAGGTCTTCAAAGGGGTCAGAAAATCACTCTAAAGTTAGAAAAAATTCCCAACAATCAAGAAGGATCGGTGCAGAAGCTTGTCACGGTTAAAGAAGAAAGTTTTTCGGTGGGTAGCGGCAGCTTGGCTTATGTTATCCCTAATTTCAACGTCCACGAAGGCTACTTATTGACGGTTAGCAAGTGAGCTAGCTATTCTATTGAATTGTGGACAAGTTGTAGGGACACGTCAGTGCCCATTGGTGTCAACTTAACGTTAAACCGATAGTCCGACACGGGTTGAAACCCCTGCCTCAAAGCTAAAGTCGTCTGAAGACGACTAATGAATTATTCAGTCCTCTTTTAGAGGACTTTGGCTATTAGACAGGGAATTCATTCCCTGGCGGACTAGCGGGTAGGCGCGAGGACTAGCGGACGAAAAGCTTAAGTTGACACCAATGGGCACTGCCGTGTCCTTACAAATATAGCCTTTCTCAAAAAGATGAGGTATGACTGATAGCTTAACTACTCAACTAAGAGGGCTAAAGCCCAACTACGTACCTCATCTTTCTGAGAACCGCTATATATAGCCGTGTTATTACAAATATATAGATTTTAGCTGGGATTATTCAAAGATTTTTGCACCGATTCCAACCATTCTCTGACTGTTTGATTTTCTGATTGGGGGTCGTAGTAACACCCTAATTCATCGAGGATGAATGCTTCTAAATCGGCTGGGGCGATCGGCATTTCTAGCAATTGGCTGAGTTCTTGCGATGCAGCTTCAACACTTTCGGGTGGTTCGCTGCTGCGGTAGTTGTTCACTACATCGCTGGGAGTGTCAGCTTCTAGCGGCCAGTCTTGGTGAAAGTAGGAACTGAAAAATTGCATTAAATAAGGAAATTGATAGATCATTGGGGATAAGCTGTGAGAATAAAGTATCCGGGAGGTAATTTGGCGCTGCGCTGGAGGACGATTCTCAAGCGAGATGCTGAAGTTGCTTTGGATGCGCGGCGACGCAGAGTAATGCCAATTATTCTGTTGGCGCTGTAGTCGATCGTATAACGATTGTCTCGACTTTTCACCCAGGAGTCGATCGCCTTTTGATTTCTGTTCATTGCTTCCCCAATAGCCGCTTCGGCGACGGAACGGTCACTAAAAGAAGATGCGGCAGAAATTCTCGTTTCGCTTGCGAGTCGCTGTGCTAGTTGTGCTTCTGTTTTGCCAACGTGTCTCTCTAAAGTGTGTCCTCCTGCTGATTCGTGAGAGTCTAATCCGCCGCCCGGTATGTTGGGTACAAAAGCTACGGTGCTTTGTGGTACAGTTGAGAGTTCCGGTGCTAACACCGTGGCGTAAACACCAGGTATTGCCGAGTGGAATAAGACTGTTATGGAGGCGATCGCGCACAGGATACTTAAAAACTGTTTTAGGCGATCGAGTTGATTTTTCATTGCTGTTAAATCTCTTTCTTATTTTTAGTATATGTGTTTGCTGTTTTTTTGTCTATTTCTTAATCTACTATTAGTAAGTTATAAATTACGCGCAGCATTTAAATATACGGTGCGCCGTGCATACCTACGATTATTCATAAATATACGGTGCGCAGTGCGCACCCTACGATTATTTATCATAATTCGCGATTTCTGCGGTTTACAAAGGTTCACTCACTATGAGAAAAAATTAATAATTCTTTGAAAAAATGACTGATGATTGATGATACATTAATTGATTATCTTTAAAAAATTGAAAAAATGCAAGTAGTTATCCTAGCAGGCGGTCTCGGTACTCGTCTCAGAGAAGAAACAGAATTTCGCCCCAAACCTTTAGTTGATGTTGGCGGGCATCCGATTATTTGGCACATCATGAAAACTTATGCCCACTACGGTTTCCAAAACTTTATTGTGTGCTTGGGCTATCGCGGCAACATGATTAAAGAATATTTTCTCAATTATGAAGCCATGAACAATGACTTTACTATCTGTCTGGGACGCAAAAATTGCATTACTTATCACGAGGAACATCGCGAACAAGATTTTAATGTTACCCTTGCTGAAACTGGCGCGGAAAGCCTGACTGGCGGGCGGGTAAAACGGATCGAAAAATATATCGATCGCGATAATTTCATGGTGACATACGGCGATGGAGTTGCTGATGTCGATATTGAGGCACTTGTGGATTTCCATAAGTCTCACGGAAAGCTGGCAACTGTCACTACATTTCGCCCGATTTCTCGCTTTGGAATTTTGGATGTAGACAGCAATAGCCGCGTAGTAGAATTTACTGAGAAACCTCAAATAGACGGCTGGATAAGTGTTGGATATATGGTATTTAACCGCCGGGTGTTTGAGTATTTGGGGGGAGATGATTGTATTTTAGAACAGGAGCCGATGCAGCGTTTGGCAGCAGAGGGAGAGTTGATGGCTTACCGTCACGATGGCTTCTTTTTTGCGATGGATACTTATCGAGAATACAAGTATTTAAACGAACTTTGGGAGGAAGGGAAGGCTCCTTGGAAAGTGTGGGAATAAGTTAGTTGTAGGATTCTCGGTCAGCCTTTTACGAACAGGCAAGATGCCTGTTCCACAAGAAATTTACTCTTTGTGGAACAGGCATCTTGCCTGTTCTTGAGAATGGTGCACAATGTGAGGAAACAAGTTAGTTTTGGAGTCTATTTTTAGGCTGGCTCACAAGAATTTAGAGAAAAATAACTATAAAATAATTATAAAAAATGGATTCCCAAGATATTCTAAACTGCACGGAAACTTACCTGCAAGAGTGCGTTGCACCCGGCGCGGAAATTATCGACAGCGACTCGGAAGCGCTGAAAATAGCAGTTGCTGGATTGGAATATCGATCGCTCTTAGCATTGCGAGTTCCCCAAAAATGGGGCGGCGCCGAAATTGCACCGGAGATTTTTTACCAATATCAGGAATTGACGGCTCGATATTCCGGCGCTTTGTCTTTTCTGCAAACTCAGCACCACAGCGCAACTGCGATGCTTGCCAACAGCGACAATGAACTGCTAAAAAGCAGATACTTGCGGGCGATCGCCCAAAAAGAGTTACGCTTGGGTGTTGGGTTTTCGCATTTGAGGCGATCGGGCAATCCTGCCGTCACCGCAACTTCCGCAAAAGATGGCTACTTATTATCAGGAAAAGTTCCTTGGGTAACAGGTTTTGGCTTGTTTCAAAAGTTTATTGTAGCTGCGGTACTTCCCGACGATCGCGCTGTTTTCGGTTTGCTACCTTTTGTCAATATTGAACGCGAATATGGTAAAATAACATTCAGCGAAATCATGCAGTTAATCGCCATGAACTCGACTAATACTGTGACAGCAACTCTCGATAATTGGTTGCTGCATGAATCGGAAATAATTTCAGTTAAACCTGTCGGCTGGATTTCGGAAAACGACAGCAAAAATATACTTAACTTTGTTCCCGGTACTTTTGGCTGTATTCAAGCGGGATTGGATGTAATTGCAGCAGTGGCGGCTGCTAAAAATTCACCTTTTATAGCGGCGGCTTGCCAAAAACTAGAGCAAAAGCTCGATCGGCTAAAACAGAATTTCGCACAATCTCAACATAGCTCGAAAGCAGAACAATTAGCGCTGCGAGCTCAAGCCATCGATTTAGCGGTGCGCTGCGGGCACGCTGCGGTTGCAGTTTCTAGCGGTGCGGCTAACGGTACGCTGCACCCGGCCGGGAGAGTTTATCGAGAAGCTTTGGTGTATACTGTTTCCGGGCAAACAAAGGATGTGATGGAAGCAACGCTCGATCGCATTGTCGGGTGATTCAATCGCTTTTAGATTTTAGTATTGTAGGGTGCGTCAGCTAGGATGATTTTCGATTTAGTCGATCGGCTAAGGGCTGACGCACCCTACCATTGAAATAACGTGAGTTTTTGTGCCGATGACAGACAACTTCAACTCAAACAATCTAAAAACGATCGCCTACAGCCAAATTATAGACTTAACCCATTCAATTCACCCAAATATTCCCATCTGGCCGGGCGATCCGGCGGCTGAATTTGAAACTGTATCTCAAATAGAAAAACACGGCTATTTCCTGCGAAAATTTTCTATGGGAGAACACAGCGGCACTCACATCAACGCACCCAACAGCTTTTATGCAGGAGGCGCCAGCATTGATAGTTATTCGCCGCAGTCGCTAGTTTCCCCCGCAATTGCGATCGACATCCGAGAGCAAAGTCTTGCCAATCCCGACTACACTTTAACAATAGACGATGTATTGGCTTGGGAACGGCATCACAAACTTATAGAACCGGGAAATGTAGTTTTATTGTATACTGGCTGGCAAGAAAAATGGGATGACGATCGAGCATTTTTCAACCGTGACGATCGCGGAATTTGCCATTTTCCCGGATTTGGCAAAGCAGCAACTCAATTTTTGCTAGAAGAACGTTCGATAGCCGGAATTGGCACCGACACTCACGGAGTTGATACCGGGCGCGATGAAAGTTTTGCCGTTAACAAACTGGTATTGGAAAAGCAGCGAATAGTGCTGGAAAATCTAGCAAATCTAGACTTGTTACCTGCGGCTGACATCATTTTAGTTATCGGAATATTGCGCCTTTTGGGAGGTTCGGGTTCGCCTGTGTCGGTGTTAGCTTTTGTTGCTTAGTGCGGTAAAACTTACATCTTGTACTATTCTCAAGAACGGGCAAGATGCCCGTTCCACAAAGAGTGGATTTTCTTGTGGAACAGGCCGGAAAGCCTGTTCCTAAACGGTAAAACTTATATCTTGTAATATTCTCAAGAACGGGCAAGATGCCCGTTCCACAAGAACATTGAGTTTTGTGGAACAGGCCGAAAAGCCTGTTCCTAAACAGGTAATTGAGAATGGTGCAATATCTCAGGTAAAATTGGATTGAGAGAAGTCGAGTAAAAACAATAAGATTAATGACAGAACTGCCCAAGGATCTCAACGAGGCGATCGCCCAATCCCGCATTGCAACCGCCGCCGCCCTCTCGGACGGTAAAACTCTACTGCAAGTCGAATTAATATTTCCAGAAATCGCCCTGCAAGCACAGTCTATTACCCAACAATTCCTCCCAGAATTTGAGGAAATCTACCCCGGAGTCAAAGTCTTTTTTCCAGACACCGGTGCGGCCGCCCTCGCGCGCCGAGACTGGGGAGAAACACCGTTTAAAGTCACTGATTTGGGCAGCAGTCGCACCCCTGTTGAAGATAAAATAGCACCGGAAGATCAACTGTTTCTGTTGGTGAACCCGGCGGCTGTAGAAGTGGCCCAAGTCGAAAAACTCTACATAGCTGCGGCCGGTCGTCCAGTAATTCTACTCAACCCGCGCCTCGAAGATGTTGCCACCATAGGTATAGGCTATGCGGGCCGCCAACTGCGCGATCGATTCCTCAGCAAAATCGAATCCTGCTACTACATCAGACCCCTAGACACTGCTGCTTTATTCCGCTGCTACCCCCAATCCTGGCAAGTGTGGCTGGAAACAAACGACGAATACGAACTAATTTCTGAAACTGCCCAAAAACCAGTTGGAGACGATTTAGAGCGGATTTTAGCCGCTTCTCTCCCAAGCGCCGATCCCGACTCCACCGCACCTGCAAAACCGCTAAAAAAGAAAGGTTTTCTGGCAGAGCTCCAGACATTCCTCAAAGCTTTGACTCAGTAACAGCAGTTGCAGAAGCACAATTAACAGCTTGCCAGTTTTGCTATCAGTAGCTACGGAAACAGATACTGGCGAGCTTTACTGAATTTTTATATAATGCAGTATAATGGGTGACACCCCTCCTCCGCAAAACAAAGGAGGAAATAGCAGCAAAATCATACGATCTAAGCTAGTGAGTGGGGTTTTGATTCAGGGAAGCGGATAAACACAGTGGAGCGCCGACGCATTGTTATCGGGGACGTACACGGGCATTACGACGGATTAATGCTGCTGCTAGAGGCACTTGCCCCCAGCTTGGACGATCGCGTCTATTTTTTGGGAGATTTAATCGATCGCGGCCCCAAAAGCGCTCAGGTATTAGATTTTGTACAGCACAGCCCCTACCAAACTCTGCTGGGCAACCACGAACAACTGATGCTGGAGGCTTTGTCGGGGGTGCCGATGGATATGCGGGCGTGGCAATCTTGGCTGTACAGCGGCGGCGATGCGACAGTAGCGAGCTACAGAGATACAGGGATGATGCCGTACAAACACTTAGATTGGCTGCGATCGCTCCCCACGCACATCGACTTAGGGGACATCTGGTTAGTCCACGCGGGCGTGCATCCCACAATGCCGATCGGTGAACAGTCGATCGAACAACTCTGCTGGATTCGCAAGGAATTTCACACCATGTCGAAACCGTATTTTCCCAATAAATTAATTATCACCGGTCACACGATCACCTTTACCTTTGAGGGCGTCAGGCCCGGCGAATTAGTCAGGGGCCAAGGGTGGTTGGATATTGACACGGGTGCTTATCATCCCAAAAGCGGCTGGCTGACAGGATTTGACCTCAGCTACCGCAGAGTTTATCAAGTAAATGTATTTAACAATCAAGTCCGAATTTTACCGTTTGACGAAGTTGTCAGACAATTGAAGCAGCAGCAGATTGGACTCCCGAAACCTGCTATGAACCCTGTGGTTCAACAGCAGGGTGCGCCAACTTAAGTCCGATCGATTAAATCAAAATTGACCTGCTTCTGACCGAAAAGCGAGACGCAAGCCTCTGGCTTTAGACACGGGGAAAAGTCGGCAGCGGTTTCAACCGCCTTCATTTCCGAGTTAGTCACAATCTTAACATAGATACAGTTTTCAACGATCATTTTACTGCTAAAATAGTTTGATGAAACAACGATATCAATACCGCATATATCCAAACCTTCAGCAAGTTCGTAGCCTTGCTAGATTGTTTGGTTGCTGTCGGGTTGTATGGAACGATTCACTAGCATTCTGTAACTCATCAAACAAGCTACCCAGTAATGGGGACTTGCAAAAAGCCTTCATTACTCAAGCTAAAAAATTAGAACAACGAGAATGGTTAGCGGAAGTATCGAACATCCCCTTGCAACAATCG
>NZ_JAUBWA010000110.1:0-23852 GCF_036702825.1 Microcoleus sp. A003_D6
CCTCCAGTAGCTGTGCGAGCATTAGCTGTAATGTCGCTATTTTCTCGCGGGAGGGCAACCAAAAGATCGCTGTTAATTCTGATATTGCCACCGTCAGAACTACCTGTATCCGTCGTAATTCTGCTGTTGCGCCGCAATTGAATGGATCGCGCTTGGAGGTTAATATTTGCTCCAGTACCGGAGACAGTTGTACCGTCAATGCTGGCTTTGTTATCGAGGGCGATCGAGTCTGCAACCACATTAATATTACCAGCACGACCACTTCCCAAAGCCTCAACATTGACTGTGCCTCCATCTCGGACAATCAATCGATTTACATTCAAATTCAACGAACCCGCATTCCCCGTAGCATTGGGATTGACAAAAGTATTCGCGCTGCCAACCGAAGCCTCAATTTTACTCCTGAAGCCACCGTTACTCCCGATGCCTTGCACTTCTGTGCGATCGGCATTAATTGTAATATCTCCCGCATCTGCTGCACCCAAAGAACCCGCAGAAATAATTCCCCCATCCCGTACAGCGAGCATGGGCGTTGAGAGGCGGATATCTCCACCTCTACCAGAGGTTGTAGTTTGAGTACCCAGAGCACTCGGTGCGACGAAGCCCGCATTCCCCAAAACTCCAGACACGCCGCTCACTTCGATCGACTCTGAGGCTCTAACAGTTAAACTTCCTCCAGGCCCTCCACTCGTAGAAAAAACGAATCCGCCAATAATCGCACCCGTCGATAAAGTAATTACAGCTCCATCCGAAACAGTCAGCCGCTTAGTGTCGATCGTAATATCCCCAGCTTTTCCATTCCCATCGAAAGAGTTAGCCCCGATCGCAGTTTGCGCCGTACTTCCAGGGAGACTCCCCGACAATTCTACCGATTGATTCGCTTTAATCGCGATATTCCCCGATGCTCCATTACTGCGACTGATGCTGACGAGATTGGAGCCATCGCGCATGATTAACCGTTGTGCGTCAACAGTTATGTTTCCGCCTTGACCGGTACTTCCCCTAGTTGTTCCGTTGCTGAGTACAGAACTAACGATCTCAATGGTATTGGCGCGGAAAGTCATATTTCCGCCATTTCCAGCACTAAATGTGGTGCTACCGCCCACTACCCCATCGCGCAGCAGGAGCCGTCCAGTGTCAATATTAATGTTTCCGGCGGCTCCACTGCCAACAGTACCAGCATTCACAACAATTTGCGGATCGAAGGGGTTGAGCGTTCCAGATGCCACATATTGGCTGTAAACTTGCTGATAGCCTTCAATTCCCAGCCCGATCGCTTCCACTGAGTCAGTAACGCGGAGGTTGATATCGCTCCCCGAACCCTCTCCCAGTGTAGGAGTGAAAATTTGCGACCCTTTATCTACTCGCAAGTTCTGGGCATTGATATCGATACCTCTACCATCACTATTTCCCAGTGTTAGTCCATAAATTCCCGAACTGCTGACGGTGACGTTTCCACCTCTGATATCAATTTTGCCACCTCCTAATCCGCTTGTGTTTATCAACGCACCGTTCATTTCAATATTGCCGAAGTTCTGAATATTGCTGTAGTTTAAATTCACACCTAAAGCTGTTGGTTCAAATCGCACTAAACCAGGACTTTTGACGCTACCCAACAGAATTTGTCCGCTATAAGCTGTTAAATTTCCTCCTTGCAGTTGAATGTCTCCACCAATTAATGCTAAAGTTTGACCGGGGTCTACTGCTAAACCGAGTTTGTTAGAAACAGGAATTTCTACGGGCAGTGGGGGTAAGGTTGGTGTGGGGCCGATTGCTTGGGAAGTGTTGACAATTGTGCCGGGATTTTCTCTAAATCTCAAAGCCACAGGAATATTAATCGCTAACAATGGCACGGCTTGGGGGTTATTACTGCTAAATTCAAAGCCATTATTAAACAGAACGTCGCTAGCAGTTGCACCGATAAATGAGCCGCGCAAATCTAACCGCGCATTGGGGCCGAAGACAATTCCTTTCGGGTTGAGTAAGAATAAGTTGGCGTTTCCTTGTACTCCTAATGTTCCTAAAATATTGGAAGGATTGCCACCTGTGATGCGAGTGAAAATATTAGCAATGCCGTTAGGATTGGCAAAATATGCTCCTCTGCCTTCACCGACGTTGAATTCTCGGAAACTGTGAAATAAGTTAGGGCCGCGAGTTGCACCGCCTTCAATGCGGTCTGATGGTAAGTTATTAATAGTGTCGGATACGGTGCGGGAGTTTTCAGTGTCTAGAGTGCGATCGGGGACGATTTGAGCGAGAGTGGCAGTGGGAAATAGCAGCAAGAAAGCAAACAATAGAGTGGAAGATATGCGGGACATAGTTCAGCTTCCTATATAATACTTTAGGGTAAAATAATCTTTGTGTTAGATACCCGACTTCTTTAAAAAGTCGGGTATTTGGCTACTGTATTTGTGTTTCTCGCATCAGCCGATCGCCCTCGACTCAAATTCCCTGAATCAAACGATTTGCTCGCTAGAAGGTTCCCCACTAGCTGGAGGCTCTACCGTATCACCAAAAGCAATCCGCAGAAATGGCGGCGCTAAAAATGTCGTCAGAATCACCATGATAATAATCGAGACTTCTAACGGTTTATCCAAAACCCCACTCGCCGAACCGATGCCGGCAAACACTAAGCCGACTTCGCCCCGAGGAACCATCCCCACTCCGATCGCCAATCGATTGATTCCCGGCAGACCAAACACCACCCAACCAGTCACCAGCTTGCCCAAAATAGCAACCACAATCAAGAAAGTAGCAATCAAAAGACCAGCCCGATTATCTGGCACTGTTGGGTTCAAAACCCCCAAATCCGCCCGAGATCCCACCGTCACAAAGAAGATGGGTACAACCATATCGGCGATGGGTTTAACCAATTCATCCAACTCATTGCGCGCATCGCTTTCATCCAAAACCAAGCCCGCAGCAAAGGCCCCCAAAATCGCTTCGAGATGAATTGCATTGGCAAGAAACGCCATGAACAAGGCAAAAATAAAGGCGGGGATCACAATATTGCCGCGAGTTTTGAGTTTCTCCACCACCGCAGTGAAGCTTTTGTTAAAGATGCCGCCCAACAGAATCGAACCTAGTAGAAAGACACTTGCACTGACAATCAAATAGATGACATTAACAACGTCAATCTCACCAGTTTTCGCTAAACTCGCGACAACAGCCAAGACAATAATTCCCAGCACATCATCAATCACCGCCGCACCGACAATGATTTGACCTTCTTTAGATTTCAGCCGTCCCAATTCAGACAAAACTTTCGATGTAATTCCGATGCTAGTTGCCGTCAAAGCAGCCCCCGCAAAAATCGCCGAAATCGCCGGAGTGTGGAAAATCATCATCAAGCCCGCAGTACCGGCGGCAAAGGGAACTGCCACGCCGGCACAAGCGACAACGACGGCTTGAACCCCCACTTCTTTTAGTTGTCTGAGATCCGACTCCAAACCAATTTCAAACAGCAGAACAATCACGCCTAATTCAGCCAGCACTGAAATGACTTCACTCTGCGATTCAAAGACACTGGTGAGGGCGGCAGGAGACAGATGATTAATCGATTGCAGAACTGTCATAATTCCTGAGTTGGATGCTGACAGCCCGCTTTCGGGAAAAACGACCAGGTGTAAAGCAGATACGCCAACAATTACCCCTGCTACAAGTTCACCCAAAACCGGCGGAAAATCAAACTTTAGAGCCACTTCTGCGCCGAGTTTACTGGCGAGATAAATCACTACCAAACTGAGCAAAACTCCGCTGATAACGATCGGCGAATTTTCTGCCTCGACTGTTGCTAGCAAAGGTATGGGAGCAACTAGGGATGCCATCCCAGAACTTAAAGCTGTAATTGTATGGTTCAAAAACATGGGTACGATGATGTTCAGTTGACAGTTGACAGTTGACAGTTGACGGTTGACGGTTGACGGTTGACGGTTGACAGTTGACGGTTGACTGTGAGTATAAAAACTGATAACTGCTAGATATTTGGTAGCCAGTTAACTCGACATGACTATCAAGCAAAACTCGAAGAACCCAAATCTGGCGGTACATCCTGCCACCGCCCTTGTCCGACTGCTTGAATTGCTTCTTTTAGCAAGATATCGCCGGTATAAATTGCCCTACCGACGATCGCACTTTTGACACCAATTGATTCCAAAGCCAGCAAACTTAACAAATCGGCGATCGAACTAACGCCGCCGGAAGCAATCACCGGAATCGAAATAGCGTTAGCAATTTCGCGCAAAGATTCCAAATTCGGCCCTTCCATAGTACCGTCGCGGTGAATGTCGGTGTAAATAATTTCAGCAGCGCCTAACTCTGCCATTTTTTGCGCCAATTCTGTTGCTAAAACTTCCGAAGTTTCCAGCCAGCCTCTAGTAGCAACTTTACCATTTCTGGCATCGATGCCAACCAGAATTCGACCGGGAAATTCGGCGCACAATTCGCCGACTAATTGCGGTTGTTCGACGGCGACAGTGCCGAGAATGGCGCGCCGAACGCCTAAATTGAGGATAGCAGCAACAGAAGCGCGATCGCGCATTCCCCCACCTACTTGACAGGGAACGTCTACAGATCGGACGATCGCTTCAATAGCTGCTTGGTTGACTGGATGACCTGCTTTGGCGCCGTCGAGGTCTACTAAATGCAGCATAGTTGCGCCTTCATTTACCCACTGTCTGGCGACTTCGACGGGATTGTCGTTAAAAGTTTGAGACTTCGCGTAGTCTCCCTGATACAGTCTGACGCATTTTCCATCCAATAAGTCGATCGCTGGAATTACATTCATAATTTTTCCTCAAAGTGGTTATTATACCAGCTAAAAAAAAGAATGCAACTTTAGAGAATTTCCCAACCCATACCTAATCATTCATTCCGAATTATAATATCTAAAATGGTATTACCTAATACCATTTATTTTTGACATTCGCAACCGCTATTAAGATGAAACATAATCGCCGAAGACAGCGTTGACCATAAAGGAGTATTGACATCGGCTTTTTGCAAAGCTTCGGCCGTCCAGTCGTTGCAAGTTCTCAAAACATAGTAACTGCCTTTTGCTTCATAAAAACTGTCGCTGTTACCGTAGCCGTAGCTAATTTTCATTTTCTTACCTGCTGCGTCTAATGGGAATGAATTTTTAATAAAATTTACCAGCGTCAGATAATTTTCGCCGCTAATTTTAACACATTTGGTTTCTATACTTTGGGGGAGAACCCGATAACCTTGAACGTGTAGGGTAGATGGAGTAAGCAGAAATAGCGCCTTGAAAGCTGTAACTGGGTTGATACTTCCTGATGTGGGAGTTTCCAACATAAAAGCTCTATCTCCCCAGCCAAAAGACAAATATTTATAATCAGAATTGGCATCCCGCCCTATTTCTGTTAGCGGTAAAAATTGATTCCAGTCAAAATATTTATTTTTAACTGGAACAATGACCTCCGTATGAATGCCTTGGTTGGAAATGTATAGAGAGATTGTGCAATCTGCTTGCGAGTAATTTCCCCACTTTCTGGGAGTTAGATAGCCAATTGTTAGGAAAGCGGTCAAAGATAAGATGACAATTCCTAAGCGCTTTATGCTTTTTCTCATTTTAACTGTAGGTTTCAAATTGTGCCTTCGGAGGGCGGGCGCTGCATCTTTGTGGGAAAGAATTCTTGCAAGGCAGAATTGCGCTGTTCGGGGGTTTCGTTAGCCCAATTCGACAAACTTTCGTAGAAAAAGAACGACACGCCAGCGAAATCTCTTTTTCGCACTTCTTGCACTTGTTCTTGAATTTGTTTTAGGGGCACAGAATTATTTTTAAGACCAGTTAAAATGCCGATCGCAGTTGGAATGTGAAGTTTAGCCAGTTTGACTTCTTCCCGTTCCAGTTCGGCACTAAAACGCTTGATATCGCTGCGATAAACCTGCAACACAATTTCTTGAATGTAGCCGCGTCTTTCCCAGGTAAACCAGTCCTGCAAGTGGGCGGGTAAAGCAAAGTGAAAAGGGTTCGGAGATAAGCTGACAATACATTTTTCTTTGCGGGATTTGATGGCGCGGGAAACTCGCCCCATGAAGTCGTTGATTTTGTCGGCGCGCCAGCGCACCCAGAAGGTTTCGCGGGGGTCGTCGGAGGGAGGGCTTTTGATTTGTTCCTGATACATTAACACTGTTTGCGGCTCGTAGCCAAACTCTACTGGCAAACCGAAATGGTCGTCAAATTGAATGCCATCTAGATCGTAATTATCGACAATTTCTAGGATTAAATCTAAGATAAATTGCTGCACTTCGGGATGAAAGGGATTCAGCCAAACTCGATCGTGTTGGCCTTCTTTCCAAATAGTTGAACCGTCGCGCCGCTGCGCCAGCCAGTCTGGGTGAAGTGTGGCTAATTCCGATTCGGCGGGAGCCATGAAACCAAACTCAAACCACGGGATTACTGCTATACCTTTTTGGCGGGATTGTGCTATAATTTCTTTGAGGATGTCTCGGTCTTTCAATCCGGGTGATGGGTCGATCGACTGTCCGAATACTCGTTGGGCTGCGGCACTCGGATAAAGCGTATAGCCTCCTTGCCAAACCGTGGGATAGATGGTATTGAAATTGAGTCGATCCAGTCGATTTACAGCATCAATGATGTTGTTGCGGGAGAAGATAACCTCGCTGTCAATGTTAGTCAGCCAGACGCCGCGCAATTCGGTTGTTGGGGTTTGGGGGCGGGTTTGAGCTAACAGACGCGGGGATAATATGGCGGAGGAGGAAAGGGCGATCGCAAAAACAACTATTAAAGCCAGTATCCGCTGCCATTTGTGGAGTTTAATCATCAATTTTTTGCAAATATGATTATTGTGAGAGTTCTATTTTACCTCACTCAATAGTACCATTCTCAGCAACAGCCAAGATGCCTGTTCCACAAGAGTGAATTTTTTTCTTGTGGGGAGTAGGGGTTGGGCTTCTAGCCCGCCCTTAAAAAGCTTATTCAAAATGATGCAATATCTCAGTTTTACCTCATATGTTGCACGATTCTCAATAATCCTTTTATGAACAGGCATCTTGCCTGTTCCACAAGAAAATTCGGCGTTGCTGATTCACGGTATGAAGCAACTTTTCACTTGATGTTACAAAACTCACCATACTTGACTTATAGCAATTGGGAAATCTTCCATTCATACCTGTATTTAGCAACGCCTAGATTTACCCTTTTTATAAATTTACATTGATTTTTATTGTATGCTTCCCAGGCGCTAACATTTGCGATCGCCCAACTGTAATAAAGTTAATAAATTCTAAAATTTATCAAAAAGTTGCCCCTGATACTTAATTATAGCAAAGAGGTAAGATATGACAAGTTAGTAACAATCAAATAGTTATAAAATTGAAATTGTTTTTGAGTAATAATCAATATGAATCCTGATTCTCTCCGCACCTTGGGCGTGCCGCCGAATGCTTGGAAAGTTGATGCCAAAATTGCCGATATCACCCGATCGCCGATCGCGCCTCAACCTGTTACCCTAGAAACAGAAACTAAAACTCTGCGTTTGGACTTAGCAAAAGCAGCAATGTTGGTGATAGATATGCAAAACGATTTCTGTCATCCCGACGGTTGGCTAGCACATATTGGCGTAGATGTAACGCCCGCGAGAACTCCAATCAATCCTTTACAAAATTTGCTGCCAAAATTGCGATCGCACGCAATGCCAATTATTTGGATAAACTGGGGAAACCGCCCCGATTTACTCAATATTAGTGCAGCTTCCCGTCACGTTTACAATCCCACAGGCGACGGCGTAGGTTTGGGAGATCCGCTGCCCAAAAACGGCGCACCTGTGTTGATGGCGGGGAGTTGGGCGGCGCAGGTTGTCGATGAATTAAAACCCAAACCGGAGGATATTTGCGTTGATAAGTATCGGATGAGTGGCTTTTGGGATACTCCTTTAGATAGTATCTTGCGGAACCTGGGAAGAACTACACTTTTCTTCGGAGGAGTAAACGCCGATCAGTGCGTCATGGCTACACTGCAAGATGCTAATTTCCTCGGTTACGACTGTATTTTAGTCAAAGATTGTACAGCTACGACATCTCCTGAGTATTGCTGGCAAGCTACTCTTTATAACGTTAAACAATGTTTTGGTTTTTTATCGGATTCTCAGGCTATGTTAGAAGCAATTAAATAGCAGTCATTAGTCATTAGTCAGCAGTCATTAGTCACTAAGAATAAAATTTTGAGGCTAAGAAGCTCGGAACTACTGGACTTACGCATCAGCACAAAAGAAACCGGGTTTTTACGGTTTTTGTCGCCTGTAACGCTTATGCTCGTAAAAACCCGGTTTCTGGGCATCCATGCGTAAGTCCTAAACTAATGACTCTGGCTCGCTAATCATATCAGAAACATAACAACTGACAACTGAAAAAAAAAAAAAATGACAAACCAGTGCATGATTCCTGTGATAAAGTCTCCCAAAGACTACCAAGCATTTCGCATCAGTCCGGGCGATACTAATAGATTAGCTATCGTCTTCGATCCGGTAATAGCTAATGTTTCCTTAACAGTTTGCGTGGAGATTTTCGATGCGGGCGGCAAAACTCCTCCCAACCGCCATCTATTCGCAGTAGAAATGTTTTTTGTACTCAAAGGAAGAGGGCAAGCAACCTGCGACGGCAAAACAGTTAGTATTCAACCGGGAGATAGTTTGTTAGTGCCTCCAACGGCGACTCACGTAATTGAAAATACGGGCAATGAACGTTTGTACACTTTGTGCATTATGGTGCCGAATGAAGATTTTGTGGAACTAATTCGCAGCGGCACGCCAGTCGAACTCGACGAGGAAGATATGAGAGTTCTCGGGCGATCGGACGTACTAATATCGTCCTAGGTTTGTAGTCAGGAATTGAGTCTTTTATCTAATGATTAAAGTCTTGACGAACCTATCGATGATATATTTCTGCTGTTTACAGTTAAGTTGTGGCGGAAATTATCCCTCTCAAATTTTACTGCCAATTGTAGATTAAACCTATAACTTAAGTAGGTCATCGCAAAAAAACATAGTATCTTGTAGGGGCGGGTTTAGTTAAGATATATGATACTAGCGATTAGAGGAGTGCAAAACCCGCCCAACTCATGTAATGTTTATTTGTAACCACCTACTTATTCAATTATGAGCGTTATATTTCACATCACCCGCAGCCAACAGTGGGAACAAGCAAAACAAGTTCAATCCTATCGCGGCGATACGCTAGATTCAGAAGGATTTATCCACTGTTCGACTCTGCCGCAAGTTCTTAAATCTGCCAATAAATTTTTTGTGGGACAAACAGGATTGCTGCTGCTGTGGATTGACTCGGAAAAAGTAGAAGCAGAAATTAAGTATGAATATGCCGCCGGTGAGAATTACCCGCACATTTACGGGCCGCTGAATGTTGATGCTGTGTTGAAAGTTTTTGAGTTTGAATCGGGTACAGATGGCAAGTTTGAATTGCCGATAGAATTAACAGCAAGTATCAATGAACAGGCTTAGTATGCTGTGAAAATAGTTCAAGAAGTATCACTTATTAGTCGCGGTAACTTTGAGGAGTCAGCAGAATGGGGAGTTATTAAAAATGAAATCAGGATTGCTATTGACGCCATAGCCTGGCCTGTGGGCGCATCAAACTTTACGATAAATCCAACCAGGCACGGAAACGGCGTCAAACCTATCAAAAATGCTTGTATGGCTGCTCTTCAAGACAATTTTGGATGGCAGCTTGAAACTAAAATCAGATTTGCAACTAGATCCCCTGGACGGGTAGATGCTACCAAAATTTTAGAGAATGATTTATTTGCCTTAGAATGGGAAACCGGAAATATCTCATCAAGTCACCGCAGTGTTAACAAACTAATTCTCGGTATTTTACGAGGTATTTTTTTAGGGACGGCATTAGTATTGCCCAGCCGCAAACTGTACCCTTATCTAACTGATAGAATTGGCAACTATGAGGAACTAGAACCTTACTTTGATGTCTGGCGTGCCGTTAACATACAAGCAGGTTTTTTAGCCATATTTGTCATTGAACATGATGCCGTTGACAGCAGCGTACCTACAATTACTAAAGGCACAGATGGTCGCGCTTTAATATGAAATGTTAGTTTTTAAGAAAACAGTTCTAGTTGGATTGACTCGTTTTGTTTAATTTGTCGGATTTTATTTTTTGTCTTTCCTCTTGCAGATTCCCAGTTTTCTACGTTGCCATTTGCCAAGTCTTGTAACCGCTTCACTGCTGGTTCAACATCGCCGATTTCAGTACCCAGCCAATACCTACCCAACTTCTCTGCTGCATAAAATGTAGTGCCAGAACCTCCAAAAGGATCGATTACAACTTGTCCCGGATTCGATGCCATAGCAATGATGCGTTCCAGCATAATCGGAGCTAATTCATTGGCTCCCCTTTTCTTGTGCTGTCGGTGTCTGACTGGCGGAATATCTGTCCACATTTCCTCAATTAACGTCCACAAATTTTCCGATCGAATATCTTCAGAAGCATCTTCCCAGACATCTTCTGAAGCATCCCAAACATCCATTAAGTTAATACCTTGAGGATTTAATTTTTTGCGGTGTCCACCGTAATCTTTAATCTCTCCGCCGCAATGTCGGCAAACTTGAATCGGCGTATAAACTTTATTGAAAACTGCTGGTTCGCCTTTTGTGTAATAAAGCAATCCGTAGTGTGCGGGAGACATTTTCTTGCCGCGAGGAAAGGCTTTAGGCATTCTACAGGCTATCCAGTGACGAAAGTCCATGCCCTGTTGGTTTAAATATGCACCGTACTCAATGCACCACTTAGGCAAGTTGAAAACAAATAGACTCCCGCCCGGTTTAAGCACTCGAATGCTTTGTTTTAGCCACAGTTTTGACCAAGCAAGATAATCGCTGGAATTTAGCCGATCGCTCGTACCGTTACCGTAATCTTTGCCGAGATTAAAGGGCGGATCTGCAAACACAATATCCGCACAGGAATCTGGAAGAGTTCCTAAAAATTTGAGACAGTCTTCGTGGTAAAGAATGCCGTATTCGCTTTGATAAACCTCTCGCAATCCCCGTTCGGTGGAAACCACAGGTGATATCAGACTCAAAGGTTGCATTTAAGTATTTTTATTGAGATTTCTCACTTCCATAATATTAATTGTAGCGAGTCTTGTCAAGAGATTATTGAGTCGATCGCACTTAACCTTTGTATCTTAAAAAAGATAGATTGCGATTGACCGTGGGTTGGGGGCGGGTTTACGAGATTATCAGTTTTAGGCAAATATTGTTGGCGAACCCGCCCCTACAAATATTGGGGTTTAAACTTCTGGCGGACTGTTGCCACAGTTGCAAAATATCAATCAACATCAACCAACTCAGCCGCCAATTTCAGCGCATCTTCGCGAGTCGCAATTCTCCCCTCCACCCGCGCTAATTGAATCTCCATCAACAATTGACCGATGCGCGGACTTCTGGGCAATTTCAAAGACTCCATTAAATCGTTGCCGCTAACTAATTGTGTGGGATGAGCAACAATATCATCGGCATCGAGATAGCGATTAATTAACAGTGAAATCTCATCCACGGAAAGTCCCGCAGCTACTGCCAAAACTGCGAAAACTGGAAATACTATTCCCAGATCCCGAAACAAAAAATACTGTTCTCTCAAAGACATTTCCGAAATAGGTTTTGCTTGCAATTTCGGCAAGTATTTCAAAAGCCCGATCGCACTTTTAATCTCCGCATTGCTGTACTTCAACCGCAGCAACTCTGTTTCAGCGATTGTCGGGTCGGAATTTGCCAAAACAGCCAGCTTCGCTACAGCCAACAAAGGCGTTTTAATTGTATCTCTAATCGATCGCCCAAACTCTGTCCCCAACTCGGGATAAATTGCCGCCAAATCAGCAGCACACGAGTCAATTTTTGTCAAAATATCAAAACGGTCGATCGCACTTTCAAACCAAATCGAAAACAAACCATCTTCGCAACCGCGACAAATCCAAGGAACACCGTTATTATTGCTCAACAAATAACCCAATTCCGTCCGCACCCGTTCCACCGCTACCCGACTCAACAGCGGCGCTAATTCCCGAATCGCCGATTGTGTTTCCGGCTCGATCGCAAAACCCAACTGCGCCGCTTGGCGGTAAGCTCTTAATAACCTCAGCGGATCGTCCTCCAAATTTGACCGCGAAATCATCCGCAGCAAACCCAAGCGCAAATCAGTTTGACCGTCCAAAGGATCGATGATTTCTCCGGTAAAAGGATTGCAGGCGATCGCATTTATCCGAAAATCTCGGCGCAGCAAATCCCCCTCCAGACTCCCCCCTTCCGCCTGCGCCAAATCCACCGTACCGCCCGCAAACACCACCCGCGCAATTTGCCGTTCCGCATCCAACAAAACAAATCCACCTTTCGTGCGATCGGCAATTTTTCGAGCAGTCTTCACCGCCCGTGTTAGCATAACGAAATCCAAATCAAAATAGTGCGATCGCCTCCCCAGCAGCGCATCCCGCACCGCACCGCCCACCAGATAAGCAGGCGGTGTCAGCAGTTCCAAATCAAACGGCCAAGTATCAGGAGATAATGCAGAGGGCAAACTAATCGGCATCGCAACAAAAATAAACAAACTTACAAACAATTAAGCTCTTGCTACGCTAGATTAACAGAAAGCTCGAAATTCACCAATCTTTTTGAAATGCACAGAGGATATCAAGAATGTGTATTTGTATTAACTGCCACTATGTAGACCGCTGCTTCACCTACCACGCCGTAGAAGGACAGCACGAACAGATTCACCTCACCGAAACACCCGATTTCGACCCCGTAGAACCCACAATCAACGTCAACATCCGCCCCCGCCAAGATGAAATTGAAATGGAATGGGATGTAGTTGGCTGTGAAAGTTTCAAGCAAGAGACCGGCAAATGGGCAAAATTGCGACCGGGCGAACTCGTACCGACTTAAGGAAGAAGGAAGAAGGAAGAGGGAAGAAGGAAGAAGGAAGAAGGAAAACAATAAAACGATCTCCTTTTCTTGTTTCTTCTTTTTACCCAATTTTCAATTTTCCATTTCCAATATTCAATTCCCAATTTTCAATTCCCGATGCCCGATGCCCGATGCCCAATTCCCCATTCCCCATTCCCAATTACAAATCTAAAATCTAAAATCTAAAATCTAAAATCCAATGTGCTATTGCTTAAACCCAACTTGTCAGAATCCGCAAAATTCAGGGGATGCAGAATTGTGCAAAAGTTGCGGCTCGAAATTGTTGTTAACTAACGAACACTCGCCATCAGCATCTCGCTACCGTACCATAAAGGCGATCGGACAAGGAGGCTTTGGCCGAACATTTCTAGCAGTTGATGAAACCAAACCCCTGATTTTTTCGCAGTGCGTAATCAAGCAATTTTTCCCGCAAAATACCGCCGAAAAAGCCGCTCAACTATTTCACCAAGAAGCAGCCCAGCTACAAACATTGGGCAAACATCCCCAAATTCCCGAATTAATCGCGCATTTTGAACAAGACGGGAGACAGTATTTAGTACAAGAATTTATAGACGGCAAAAACCTAGCCAGAGAATTAGAACAAAAAGGAGCATTCACCGAAACTCAAATTCGGCAACTCCTCAACGATTTATTGCCCGTGCTCCACTTCGTCCACAAATCCAAAGTCATTCACCGCGATATCAAACCCGAAAATATCATTCGCCGCCGCCTATCTCCAACTCCTTTACCCGCCTTAGAGAATTCCTATCAACCATCTCCTTTCCAAAAAGATATTGTTTTAGTAGACTTTGGTGCAGCTAAAAAAGTAACAGCAACCGGCTTGCCGCAAACAGGTACAATCATCGGCAGTGCTGCTTATACAGCCCCAGAACAATTGATGGGGAAAGCAGTTTTTGCCAGCGATATCTACAGTTTGGGCGTTACCTGCATTCACTTGCTGACTGAAATTCCTCCCTTCGATTTGTTCGACAGTACAGAAGATTCTTGGGCTTGGCGAAATTATTTGAAGACTGCTGTTAGCGACGATTTCGGCCGCATCCTCGACACCATGCTTCAAAGTGCCACCAACCGGCGTTACAGTTCAGCATCAGCAGTCATCCGGCACTTGAACCCCAAACCGGTGTATTTAGACGCACAGCCGGTGCTAGACGCGCCGGAAACGCCCGCAGAACGAGTGCTTACACCTGCGCCCGGTGTGTCGCTTTTCACTCGCCAACAGCAAGCCGAAATTCAGCAAGCTTTGCAAGAGGCGATCGCCCCCTACAATGTTACAATCCAAGTCAGTCAAGCCAAGCAACAGCTCAATATCGTCATCAACAGAACCGAAGACAACCCCGTTTACTATCCGCACTTATCTCAAATAATTGCCACCAGACTCACCGATTTGCAGTTAAATAAAGTCGCAGCAGTGAAGCTGTTGGGAAGAGTCAACAATTCTCGCCGCCCCGAGTGGAAGCAAATATTGCAAATCGATCCCAAGATTCAATTGAGAAACAAACTCGTGCGGCTGCAACACAATCAATTAGTCAAGAAAATCGCCTCTGTTACTACCCAAGAATTTTGGCTGCCGAAGTTGAAAACTCAGGATTTTTGGATAGATGCGCTAATGTTTGCCTTAGTTTGGTTTATCTTTGGCTCTCAAATAGTCATTTTTAATTCGTGGTTTGCGCTAATAGTTTCTTCGGGTTTTATGGCCGTCAAGCATCAAGTTTCCCAAAAGAAAGAATTTGCCAATAAAAATTTATTTGCAAGTTTAGTAGTGCTGTTCTTGATGACTGGGGGCATGGGTAATTCCAGGATTTTAAATACGGGAATATTTGGCATTCTTTTGGGTTGCTTAGTTGTGGCTTTGCCGCTGTTTTTTGTTAAGGAAAATTATCAGTAATCGTGAATAGCAATCCCCAAGACGGAACATCAGTTAAAAAATACGGCTTAGCCCTGCACACAGCTAGTCGCGAACTCGGTTTAGCCATCAGCAATTTTGCCGGGGATTCTCGCTGCCAAACTTGGAATTTGGATCGCGATTTAGCAACTCATTTGCATCAGTATTTAATCGAGTTTATTGGGCCGCAAACATGGGCGGATTTTGCTTTTATTGCAGTGGCGAAAGGGCCCGGAGGCTTCACGGGGACTCGCATGGGTATGGTGACGGCGCGGACTTTGGCTCAACAGTTGGATATTCCGGTTTTTGCGGTTTCAACTTTGGCGGCTGTGGCTTGGGCGGAACCCCCCCAACCCCCCCTTGGTAAGGGGGGGCTTTTGAGAGAGGATATGGCGCTGCAAATGCCTGCACAGCGGGGACAATTGTTTGGGGCGGTTTATTCAGTTAACAAAGATTCTGGTTTAACTGAGTTGTTTCCTGATACGGTGATGACGGCGGAATCCTGGCAGGAAAAGTTGGAAAGTTGGGAAAACTCTTATCAGTTAATTGAAGTTGGTAGCGAGTTGGGTTGGTCGGTTTCTAGTGTGTTGGAATTGGCTTATTTGGAGTGGAAACAAGGAAGTCGTCCTGATTGGTCGGATGCTTTGCCTTTTTACGGTCAACATCCGGTTAAGGGACACTGAATATTGGGAATAGGGCATGGGGAATAGGGAATTGGGCATTATTTCGTTTCAGTTAAACTCACATCTTGCACCATTCTCAAGAACAGGCAAGATGCCTGTTCCACAAAGATTAGATTTTGTTGTGGAACAGGCATCTTGCCTGTTCCTAAAAGGTTAATTGACAATAGTGCAAGATATAAGTTAAATCAACTTGTAGAGTGCGTTTTTTTTCCGACCATTCCTCATGCCCAATGCCCCATGCCCTGCGCGGGCCAATGCCCGATGCCCGATGCCCGTAAATGATTTATAAGCAATTAACCAGACTTGATATCGTTGTTTATTTAAGGGCGATACAAACTTCGAGGCAAAAAGTTAATGTTAGGGGGTCTGGGCTTTCGGTTCGCAATCGATCGATCTCAGCTCGATCGCAGCCGCGAGATTCCATAAAATCGAGCATCCAGTTCGTTATTGTAGCGAGATCGATGTATTTTGCTCCGAGACAAACAGGGCAAATTTCTGGGCTGAGGGTACCGGTGCCGCCGCATTCGGGGCAATCCCAGTGGCTGGTTACGGGATCGGGGGTAGTTAGGATGTTGTTCATGCTGGGAAAAAGTACGCGCGGCGCAGCGATCCCGCAGGGAATCGCACTACTCGTTAACTCTAGCAAAAATGCCGATCGCCCTTACTTCTTCCTGCCTTTACACTAAGCGGGCTAGTGACTAAAATTGACAAAAATACAAAAGGGGTGGCTATGTTCGATCGCACTCAATGGTTTTTGGCCGGTATGTCGATCGCGCTTTCGCTTCAGTTAAGTCCGCCAGTAGCAGTCGCCGTGCCCGTTAGCAAAGTCGTAGAAACGGCACAAAATAGCAGTAACGATGCTGGTGAAAAAGTATATCAAGAAGCAGAAAAACTTTACCAACAAGGAACAAAGGAAGCTTTAATAAGTGCGATCGTCAAATATGAAGAAGCATTAAAACTGTATCGAGAAGCAGGCGATCGCGAGAAAGAAGCTGTCACCCTTAACAGCATCGGTTTAGTTTACTCAGAATTGGGAGAGCAACAGAAAGCGCTACAGTATTTGAACCAGTCGCTTCCCCTGAGTCAAGCAGTCGGCGATCGCTCGCAAGCAGCTATTACCCTCAGCAACATCGGCTTAGTTTACTCAAAATTGGGAGAGCCACAAAAAGCGCTACAGTATTTCAACCAATCCCTGCCGCTGGGGAGAGCAGTCGGCGATCGCAGCGGGGAAGCTATCACCCTCAGCAACATCGGCAAAGTTTACTCGGATTTGGGAGAAAAACAGACAGCTTTAGAATATTACAACCAATCCCTTCCCCCCACTCGCGCCTTGGGCGATCGCCACGGGGAAGCTATCACTCTCAACAACATCGGCAAAGTTTACTCGGATTTGGGAGAACTACAAAAAGCTTTAGAATATTACAACCGATCGCTTCCCTTGAGTCGGGAAATTGGCGATCGCTCGCAAGAAGCTACCACCCTCAACAACATCGGGGCTGTCTGCTTAGTTTTGGGAGAGTCACAAAAAGCTTTAGAGTATTACAGCCAATCCCTTCCCCTAAGTCGCGCAGTCGGCGATCGCAGCGGGGAAGCTGTCACCCTCAGCAACATCGGCAAAGTCTACTCAGATTTGGGAGAGAAACAGAAAGCTTTAGAATATTACAACCAATCCCTTCCCCTAAGTCAGGCCTCCGGCGATCGATCGGTGCAAGCTAATATCTTCAACAGCATCGGGGCTGTCTACTCAGATTTGGGAGAGAAACAGAAAGCTTTGAAATATTACTATCAATCCCTTCATCTAAGTCGGGAAATCGGCGATCGCAGCGGGGGATCTATCACCTTCAACAACATTGGCAGAATCTACGACGATTCGGGAGACAAACAAAATGCTTTAGAGCATTACAACCAATCCCTTCGCCTGAGTCGGGAAGTTGGCGATCGCAACAGGGAAGCTACCATCCTCAAAAACATCGGCTTAGTTTACTTAAAGTCGGAAGAGAAACAAAAAGCGCTACAGTATTTTAGCCAATCCCTGCTTCTGAGTCGGGCTGTCAGCGACCCCGGAATAGAAGCTGTAAACCTTTTCGGAATGGCTTATGTCAAGCGCGATTTAAGTAATCTTAACGAAGCCCTCAAAGACATCGAAGCCTCTCTCAAAATTATCGAAAACCTCCGCACCAAAATTGCCAGCCCAGAACTCCGCAGCTCATACTTTGCCACAGTACAAACCTACTACGAATTCTACATCGACCTGTTAATGCAACTGCACAAAACTAATCCTAAATTCGGTTATGATACAAAAGCCTTAGAAGCCAGCGAACGTTCTCGTGCCCGCAGCCTCCTAGAACTACTTCAAGAAAGTAACGCCAACATTCGCGAAGGCATTGACCCCGATTTACTGCAACAAGAAAAGAGCTTGCAACAGCAACTCGATGCCATTGAAAAGCAGCGCATCGAAACAATCAGCCGTCCCAACCCCAACGCAACTAAAATCGATGAAATCGACAAACAGCGCCTCGCACTTTTGCAACAATATCAGCAACTCCAAACAAAGATTCGTACCGCCAGCCCCCGGTACGCTGCCCTCACCCAACCCCAACCTTTAACACTGCCAGAAATTAAGAAACAGATTCTCGATGAAAACACGATTTTATTGCAGTATTCCCTCGGCAAAGACCGCAGTTATTTGTGGGTGGTTAGCCAAAAGGAACTCACCAGCTATGAATTGCCAAAACGCGCCGATATTGAAACAGCAGCAGTGGCTTTCCGCACCGCAGTCACTAGCCCAACCCAGAGAGAAATTCCCCAAAAAGTTGCCGAACCAAGTGCAAATCTGGGTCAATTAATTTTACAGCCCGCCGCAGCCCAATTAGGAAACAAACGCTTATTAATTGTTCCCGACGGCGTGCTGCACTATACCCCTTTTCCCGCGTTAACTCTTCCCCAAACCGCCGGACAAAATACCAATGTTCTCTTAATTGCCGAACATGAAATTATTACCCTGCCTTCCGCCTCAAGTCTCGCTATTCTCCGGAAAAATTACGGAGATAGAAAACCGCCCAACCAAACTTTAGCAATTTTAGCCGATCCTGTTTTCAGTCCAGACGATGAAAGAATTAAAGGAAAAATCACCCAAGCAACGACAGAAAAATTAGAATCAAATAACCTCGGTTTAAATCGCTCGCTTCGTGCTTCCGAGATAGAATGGCCGCCAAAACGCCTACCATTTACTCGCCAAGAAGCCCAAACAATATCCAGCTTATTCCCCTCAGCTTCTAGCCGTCAAATATTTGATTTTGATGCCAGTCGCACTACTGCCACCGATGGCAGTTTAGCTAATTATCAAATCATTCACTTCGCCACCCACGGCCTTGCCAACAGCAAAAATCCCGAACTGTCAGGAATTGTGATGTCTACCGTAGATGACAAGGGCAATCTTGTCAATGGTTTTTTGCGACTAACGGATATTTTCAACTTGAAAATGGCGGCAAATTTAGTGGTTTTAAGTGCTTGTCAATCCGGCATGGGACAGAATGTTAAAGGCGAAGGAATGGTGGGATTGACAAGGGGTTTTATGTATGCGGGGGCGCAGCGGGTGGCGGTGAGTTTGTGGAATGTCGATGATGAAGGAACTTCTGTGTTAATGCAAAAGTTTTATCAGAGAATGCTGCAACAAAAGTTAGCGCCGGCGGCAGCTTTGAGGGCCGCGCAGATGGAAATGATGCAGCAGGAAAAATGGAAGTCTCCCTATTATTGGGCGGCTTTTACTTTGCAAGGGGAGTGGAAATGAGATAGGAGAAGGAAGTTCGGCAACGGATTGTGACCAAATGGAAGTATTCGTAGGGTGCGTCGCCACGAACAACTTTTGCTGCTATTGGTAGATATCATAGCGACGCACCCTACAACTTTTAACGAGGATGAATCATACCAAATCCGGGTATCATACCTTTAGTCCGCGTAGGCGGACTTTGTGTGTATAGACGCGATTTCAATCGCCTCCTTCATAACGGGGATATTTAACCCGGATTTGTATTATACAAATCCAGATTACTTACCCTCTTGATGGTGGTGGTGCGTCGCTATTGAATCGTTTTCAATAGCCAGAATTGTTGGTGGCGACGCACCCTACGCATAATCCAATACGGTATTAGTTTATCGCCCGCTAGCTAAAGCCTCCCGCAATTTGCGGCCCCGCGATTTATCCCGAAGTTCGGGAGTCGCCATCCGCAACACAAAATCCAGCAGCCAAGGTGCAATTCGGTGACACCAAACTGCTAGATGACTTTGATATCCCACTAAGATTTCCGGCGCATCTTTGTGCAATCCCGCGACAAGTGCTAGGGCAACTTTTTCGGGAGTTGTGGGCACTACCCAGCGAAATTGTTCCAAGTCTCGCACCATGTCGGTATCTGTTAGGGATGGGAGCAAAGCTGTGACTCGAACGTTGTACTGAGTTAACTCGCTGCGTAAAGCTTGGGTGAATCCCAAAATGGCAAATTTGGTAGCAGAATAAGTGGCCATTGTGGGAGCGGCGATTTTGCCCATTAAGCTGGAAACATTGACGATTGTTCCCTCTTTTTGAGTCGCCATTCGCCTCGCAATCAAGCGGGTAATTGTGTAGGTTCCGAGCAAATTTAAGGCGATTTCTTCCTCGATTAACGGGAGCGGGGAACGCAAGAATGATGCTTGGTGCGCGACACCCGCACAGTTGACTAGCAGGTGAATGGGGCCGCAATCTCGCCAAGCTTGGGCGATCGCAATATTCACCGCTACTGACTGAGTTAAATCCAAAGCTAACGGCACTACTTCTGTGCCAAAAACATCGATTTCCTCTGCCAGTTCAATTAATTGCTTGCGGTTGCGCGCCACAATCAACAAACGTTTGACTCCTTGTCTCGCTAATTCCAGGGCGATCGATCGCCCAATTCCGCGCGAAGCTCCTGTAACAAGAGCTGTTTTTCCTTGAAGTTGCATAGATTAAACCTTTTGGTTGATGCTCACCGCGGCACGGAGTTATGAGTTGTGAGTTGTGAATTATCAGTTATGAGTTGAATGTTTTGGCGGTAACAACTCATAATTCATAATTGTGGGAAAGGCTATCTTGTTCCGATAAGCCTAATTTTTTCGTGGGGTTAACTCAAAACAAAAAACTTTTGAATCGCTAACGTGCGCGTGAGTTGAACTAAACTTTTGGTTTGCCAAGAATCAGTCAAATATCTGGTCATTTAACCTCATGCAAGCAGACCAGACAAACGTGAGATGAGAAAACCTAGTCGAGAATCATGCCAAAGCTGGCTTTAGTACCGCTCTTTCATCAGTTAGCGGAGGCGGACTTTGCCTGTGCAGCCGCGAATCTATTCGCCGGGAATATTCACCCGAAATTTTCATTTTTCGGGGCTTAATTACCCCTCTTTTTTTAGTCCGCAGAGGCAGACGATATCCTGTGCCGCCGCGACTTACAATCGCCGGGGATTCGCGCGAATTGGCACAGGATAATTGAGCAATGCAGATTATCAATTCCACACCTCCTAGATATGAGAATTTCCTATCTACACACACCTTAACAACTAGAAGTTAAAGCGGCAACAATTTTTAATAAATCTTCCGCAACACTTCTTTACACAATTATCATACGGCGGATTTCCAAGTGCCGTGAAAGCCCAAAGGTATGACACCGGGCAATTCTAGCTGGCAAACCGGAGAATCTGAAAGTCCGTCGCTGTCAAATATCCAGACTTCGCTTTTATCAGAATTGCCGTCATAAATAACTGTCAAAATCCAACCTTTCTCCGAGGAAATATCTGGAACGTAGATGGGTTCTGCGGGATAGCGATTTTTGCCCAAGTCGGCAATTGTGAGATTGCGGTTTTGCGTGTCCAAACGGGCGATCGCACCGTAACGTTCCGCTACAATATCAACGTCAGGCCGATACATTGCCAGATAAATATATCGCGAGTCTTGCCCTACTTCGGAAGCAGGTACGATCGGAAATTCGCAAGGTTGAGCCAGCAATTCTTCTGTTTCTGTCACTTTGCCCGTCAGAGGATTGAGATGCACCCGCCACAGAGTCCCCTCCGCATCGGTGCGAGTTTCACCCGCAGCTACTTCTTTCAGGCGCTGATTAGTTTTAAAGTCAGCAAAGCGCACTAAATCTACAGCCACCGAACCATCTTCCTTTACAAAACCGTTAGCAAAATGCCACTGAAACCAAGAATCGGTTTCGCCGCGACTAACTAAAGAGAGAGTTTCCGAGTCAACAACTAATATCTGCGTTCCTAACTCCGGTTTCCATTCCAAAGAGTCGCTGTAACTGCTAATTCCAGCTAACACGGGCAAAAAATTGAGTCGTACTGGCGGCACAAAAAATATTAGATACTTTCCAGCCAAAACAAAATCGTGGAGCATAGGAGGGCCATCTAAAGCAACAGTTGCTTGCTGCACAATTTGGCCTGTAGGATCGCTTTTATATAGATTCAACTTTGTACTCGCACCATGTGTAATTCCAAAGTTAAAAATATTGCCAGTAATCGGGTCGCGCTTGCAGTGAGCGGAATAAGAAGATCCGCTCTCTAAACTGCCTAAATCGTCCGTTCCGCGAGTTTCCAAGGTTTGCAAATCGAGGCTGTGAGGCCAGCCGCCTTCCCACAAAGCTAAAAGGCGATCGGGCAAAGCTAAAACAGAAGTATTGGCAGCATTTTTAACAGATTTCTTCCACCGCAACCACGCAGGCACCGGTGCTGTCATGCCATAATTACTGTAGAGAAATTTATCAGCTTTTTCCTCAGCTTGATATCCCGCTGTTTCCACGTAGCGATAAACAGCCGCAGCACCCGCATCGGTAAAATGTACTGCCAAAATTGCACCGTCGCCGTCAAACCAGTGTCCCGCATTCATGCCGCCGCGTTGCAAACGTGCGGGCCCGTTGCGGTAGAGAGTTCCCCGCAATCCTGCGGGAATTTTACCGCTTTTAACCAATAGCTGAGTCAGCGGAAATTCCGCAGCCGGACGGGCTAAAGCTTGAGCCCAAGATTTTTTAGCTGAGATTTTAGTGCTTGTTTTCATGGGAAACTGGCAATTTTTAACTGATTTGACAGATATTTTGCTATACAATTATAGCAAAATTTACCTAACAGCTATGACTCTCTGCCGCCGTGCTCTGCTCAAAACTTTTGGGATGACTGCTATTGGTACTCAGCTTTTGCCACTCGCCCAAACTAACCTATCTCCCAAAACTGCGATTGTTAAGCCGCGCCGCCTGCAAGTTGGCGATACTATAGCTTTAATCAATCCTGCTGCTTTCAATTACAAAAAAGAAATCGAGGATTTTTTTAAAGTTATCGAAAAGCTGGGTTTAAAAGTTAAACTGGGAGAGCATTTTTACGACCGCTACGGCTATTTAGCCGGCAAGGATGCCGATCGCGCCGCCGATGTCAACGCAGCCTTTGCCGATGACTCAGTGCGAGCTATTTTTACCGGGATGGGCGGCTGGGGCTGCGCTCGGATATTGCCCCTCCTGGATTACAATATTATCCGCAACAATCCCAAAATTATTCTGGGATTCAGCGATATTACGGCGCTGTTATTGGCGATTTATGCTAAAACTAATAGAGTTACTTTTCACGGCCCTTTAGGTGCGTCAACTTGGAGTCCCTTTACAGTGGATTACGTCAAAAAAGTTTTGTTTGACGGAGGTTCTGTGACGATGCAAAACTCCCAAAGCGTGCAAGTTCAAACAATCGGGCGGGGCACAGCTAGGGGAAAACTAATCGGCGGCAATTTATCAGTAATCGCAGCAATGGTGGGTTCTGCATATTTACCGACATGGGAAAATACTATTTTGTTTGTTGAGGAAGTTGGCGAAGAAGTTTATCGCATCGATAGAATGTTGACGCAGCTCAAATTAGCGGGCATTCTCGATAAAATATCAGGTTTTATTTTCGGACAGTGTACCAAGTGCGAAGCTGAAAAACCCCAAGAGTCCCTAACCTTACCTCAAGTCTTGTCCGACCACATTCGCCCTTTGAAGATTCCCGCGTGGTACGGTTCGATGGTGGGACACATCCGGGAACAGTTCACTTTGCCGATCGGTCTAGAAGTTGAAATTGACGCTGACTCTGGTACAATTAAATTGTTAGAATCCGCTGTCAGCTAAATTTTAAACTATTCTCGATATTAGACCTCTTGCAAAAATCCTTTTAATCAAATTCTGGAACGGGCTCTCGGGAGCATCCCGGTTTTGTAAATATCCCCAAATTAGCATAAAATGAGTAAAATCCAAAGAAACGTTAAAAAAGAGTA
>NZ_JAUBWA010000111.1:0-4932 GCF_036702825.1 Microcoleus sp. A003_D6
TAAAGGACGACAAGACGTTGTAGTTATCTGCTTTCCTTAGTTTGCAAAAGTCTGTCATAACTTTAAAAAAATGGTATGAGTTATTTAATTTGCGATCCTTACTTTGTTTTTGATAGTTTTGATTTTATAGCATAAAAAAGGGCGATACAATTTGAGTACCGCCTTTTTTTTCGACTACTTTTTTATCTCAATTTAAAGTCTGCAATGTGAAATTGCTATCCCTCAAATGACATAAAATTCCCCGTATTTGTGGCGAATGTAGCGGACAAACGGATCGATAGTTAAAGGTGAACCGGTAACGCGATCGATCAATTCGACAGCAGTGTATTTGCGGCCGTGCTGGTAGATATTTTGTTTTAGCCAGTCGTGGAGTACGGTAAAATTTCCCCGTTGTATTTCTACGGGAATTTCAGGATTGATTTTTACTGCTGTTTCGTAGAATTGGGCGCTCATCAAGTTGCCGAGGGTGTAACCTTGGAACATTCCGCCGATCGTACCGACATACCAGTGAACATCTTGCATCGCACCTTCGCTGTCGGTGGCGGGGACAACGCCGAGGTCGGTTTTATAGCGTTCGTTCCAGGCTTCGGGGAGGTCTCGCACTGCTAGTTTTCCCTCTACCATTGCCAATTCTAGGTCAAAGCGGATGGCGACGTGGAGGTTGTAGGTTACTTCGTCGGCGTCGGTGCGGATAAGCGATCGCGAGACTTTATTAATTGCGCGGTAAAATGCGTCTGGGGATACGTCGCCCAACTGCCGCGAAAATAGGCTTTGAAGTTGCGGGTAAAAACATTCCCAAAAACCGCGGCTGCGCCCGACCAAATTTTCCCAAAGTCGCGACTGACTTTCGTGCACGCCGGAGGAAATGCCGCCAGCCAGAAGCGTGCCTTCAAATTCCGGGGAATTTCCGAGTTCGTAGAGGGCGTGTCCGGCTTCGTGGATGCTGCTGAAGAGTGCTTGATCCAGGTGGTCTTCGTAGACGCGGGTGGTGATGCGTACGTCGTCTATGGAGAAGTTGGTCATGAACGGGTGCAGGGTGGTGTCTTGCCGTCCCCGCTGGAAGTCGTACCCCATGCGTTCTACGACTGTGCGGGTGAATTCTAGTTGCTGGGATTCTGGGAAGTTTTGGTGCAAGCAGGAGTCGTCGGCGGGAGGTTGGGAGGTGATGGCTTCGACTATCGGCACTAATTCTTGACGCAGTTTGGCGAACAGCGGGCGCAGCAGAGATACTTTCATGCCGTAGTCGCTGCGATCGATCAAAGGATCGGCGATGTGTTCGTAGCCCGGGAAAAAGTCAGCGTATTGCCTGCTTAATTCTAGGGTTTTTTCGAGATGCGGCTTGACGGCTGCGAAATTGTTGGCGCCTCTAGCCGCGGCCCAAACTTCGTAGCAGTCGGCTTGGTGGCGACAGAGTGCGGACATGAAGGTTGCGGGGACTCTGGAGGCGCGATCGTAGTCTCTGCGCGCTATGCGGATCAGGCTGGCTGCGGTGGAGTCGTAGGGGAGGGTTTGTTCGTAGAAACGCAAGTCTTCTAGGAGTTCACCTATTTTTGGATCTGTAAATTTTTCGTGGGATATTTGTTTGAGAGTAGCCAACTGGCGGCCTCTGGCATTTGCACCTTTGGCGGGCATATAAGTTGATTGATCCCAATGCAGCAGCGACGAGGCTGATTCGATGTCGTTAACTTCTCTGAGGTGGGCTGCTAATTGAGCGAATTTTGCTTGAGTTTTGTCTAGGGTTTGCATGATTGGGGTTTGTGGTGCTGTTTTGCCTAAAAAGGTTGCAGTGCGGCATCGGTATCCATCAATCATTGCTACCCTGAAATCAAGCTAAAAACCGCACTTCTTCCCGTATTGTACGCAATTTAGAGTCATTTTTGCACAATTTCCGGTATTTCTGCGGATTGAGTTCGATCGCCTTTGAGAGGTTTTCGATCGCCAGCCGGATGCTTGTGGCTGCAAGTTCGGGGCTGTTTGTGAGCTCGCCTGCTTGTTTTTCCAGGGCGTAAATGCAAGCTTTTTGATAGTACAGGTTTGGATCGTCGGCTGTGAGTGCGATGATTTTATCGTAGGAGGCGATCGCGTCGGTAAATCGTTGGATTTTTTTGAGGGCGACGGCGCGGTTGTACCAGGCTTCGGTGTTGTCTGGCTGCAACTCTACGGTTTTGTCCCAAGAAGCAATTGCTTCTTCAAAGCGCTGTAAGTTGGCGAAGGCTAAGCCGCGGTTGTACCAGGTTTCGCTGTCGTTTGGGTTGAGTGCGATGGCTTTGTCCCAGGATGCGATCGCTGCTTCAAATTCTCCCATTTTTGCGATCGCCGTGCCGCGTTTGTTCCAGGCTTCGGGGGAATTCGGCCGCAGTTGCAGGGTTTTGTCGTAGGAGGCGATGGCTTCCGGGTAGAGTTTTTCATCGGCTAGGGCTAAGCCGCGGTTGTACCAGGCTTGATGCAAGTCTGGTCTTAGTTCGATCGCTTTGTCGTAGGATGCGATCGCCGCTGTATTTTGGTGGGATTTTCTGAGGGTAAATGCTTTGTTGTACCAAGCTTCGCAGTAGTCTGGTTTGATGGCTGTGGCTTTGTCGTAGGAGGCGATCGCTTCTGACAATTTTTCTAAGCTGACGAGGGTGTTGCCGCGGTTCGTCCAAGCTTCGGGGTAGTTGGGGTTGAGTTCGATCGCCTTTTCGTAGGATGCGATCGCTTCTGAGAGTCTGTTGAGATTCCGCAAAACGTTGGCGCGGTTATACCACGCTTCTGGATTGTTGGGTTTGATTTGTAGGGATTTGTTGTAGGCTGCGATCGCTTCTTCTAGCTGTCCCAATTTTCTGAGGGCTACGCCTTTGTTGTACCAGGCTTCATAAAATTTCGGTTCAAGTTCGATCGCTTCTTCCCAAGATTCGATCGCAGCTTGGAATCGTCCCATTGCTTCTAGGGCGTTGCCGCGATCGTACAAAATTTGAGCCTTTTGGGTGTTGACTGCTATGGATTTTTCCCCTGAGTCGATCGGCTTTTCTCTACTAGCTAATTTTTGCAAGGGGTTTCACCTCTTTATTTTCTGTCTAATTGATTCTTTTCTTTTTTATCTGCGATCTTTTGTGCCTGTGAGTGCTTGCGATCGAGCCTATTTTGTTATTTATGGCCATTTTACAGGAATTTGGGGACTTTTTCAATTTTTTTCTTTAGACCTCTTGCAAAAATAACTAGGACGGGCAAGATGCCCATCCCACAAAATTTTTTTTCTTGTGGAATGGGCATCTTGCCCGTTCCAGAATTTGATTAAAAGGATTTTTGCAAGAGGTCTATTATAATTCTAGAGCTGGGATTTGTAGGTATAGATTAATACTATTTTTTTTATAAGACTGCGTAGAAAAGAGGGAAGGGCGATCGTACTGACAGGATTACGTTAAAAGCACAAATAAGCGCGATCGCCAGAAACCCGATTTTTCAAAAAAACCGGATTTACGAGCATTTATTCGGGGTTAAATGCTATCTGGATCGATGTTCAATTCGCGCAGTTTAGCAGCTAAACGTTGAGCAATTTGATTGGCTTGTTCGGCCCTTTGGAATTCTTGTTCGGCCCTTTGAGATTCTTGTTCGGCCCTTTGAGATTCTTGTTGTAGGCGCTGACGATCTAATAACCTATCTTCTTCTAATTCCGCATAGGAAAGAAACTTTTCTCCATTAGGTCGATAAATTTCTAACCCATCTTCTCCCAACTCAAACCTCACACCTAATCTCGGACTAATCCATCCCTCCATAGGCTCAATTACTTCTAAATCTCCCTCAATTCTTTGCCAACCTTCCAACTCATTTCTTTCGGGATCGTAAAGGTAATACTCCTCAACTCCATGACGCTGGTAAAATGAAAGTTTCTTATTCATTTTAGTGTTGCTGTCGTTGTGGGAGCGAATCTCAAAGACGACTTGAGGGCCAATGTTATCCTCTCGATATTGTATGTAGGAAAGGCGATCGCCCTTTGGCCTCCCAAATATCACCATCGTATCAGGTGCTTGAGAAATCTCTGGTCTCCCCTCAACGGGATACCACAGTAAATCGGCGGCTACAAAAACGTTTGGGTCATCTTTAAACAGCGATTCGCAACCTTCTTTGATTTTGACAATTAATTCATATTGAATTGTGCTTTCTGCCATTGGTTGACCGTCGCTGGAAGGGTAAATGATTTCTTCGGTTGTGACTTGCATAATGGTTGTCTCCGAGAAGTATTTAAGTTTAATTATACTATTTATTCAGATGCCCGGCGGTTGAAACCGCGTCTACACAAACAATGTCCGCCTTCGCGGACTAAGAAATAGTGTGTATTTGTGATGCTGTAGGGGCGGGTTCGCCAACAATTTCTGCCAATAACTAACAATCTCAAAAACCCGCCCCCACCCAACGACAAATCCCTATCCTTGAATTAATTCTTGAAACCGAACATCCGATCGCACTTTGTCAAAATCCGAGTCAGTTTTTGCCATTTCTCGGTATTTGTCAGGATTTAGATCGATCGCCCGCTGCAAATTTTGAATAGATGAGTCAACTTGACCGTGTAACGCATAGCAGCAAGCTTTATTATAAAATGCGCTGGGGTCATCTGGTTTGATTTCTAAGGCTTTGTCGTAGGAGGCGATCGCTTCTTCCAACCTGCCTAAATCATCCAGTGCATTGCCCCGATTGTACCAGGCTTCGTGTAAATCTGGTTTGATTTCTAAGGCTTTGTCGTAGGAGGCGATCGCTTCTTCCAATCTGCCTAAATTACCCAGTGCATTGCCCCGATTGTACCAGGCTTCGTGTAAATCTGGTTTGATTTCTAAGGCTTTGTCGTAGGAGGCGATCGCTTCTTCCAATCTGCCTAAATTACCCAGTGCATTGCCCCGATTGTACCAGGCTTCGTGTAAATCTGGTTTGATTTCTAAGGCTTTGTCGTAGGAGGCGATC
>NZ_JAUBWA010000111.1:5032-23663 GCF_036702825.1 Microcoleus sp. A003_D6
TGCCCCGATTGTACCAGGCTTCGTGTAAATCTGGTTTGATTTCTAAGGCTTTGTCGTAGGAGGCGATCGCTTCTTCCCATCTGCCTAAATTACCCAGTGCATAGCCCCGATTGTACCAGACTTCGTGTAAATAATCTGGTTTGAATTCTAAGGCTTTGTCGTAGGAGGCGATCGCTTCTTCTAATCTGCCTAAATTATACAGTGAAATGCCCCGATTGTTCCAGGCTTCGTGGTAATCTGGTTTGATTTCTAAGGCTTTGTCGTAGGAGGCTATCGCTGCTTCCAACCTGCCTAAATTACCGAGTGAAATGCCCCGATTGTACCAGGGTTCGTCTTTCTCTGGTTTGATTTCTAAGGCTTTGTCGAAATCGGCGATCGCTTCTTCCAATCTGCCTAAATTACCGAGTGCAACGCCCCGATAGTTCCTGGCTTCGTGGTCATCTGGTTTGAATTCTAAGGCTTTGTCATAGGAGGCGATCTCTTCTTCCCATCTGCCTAAATTACCCAGTGCATAGCCCCGACTCTTCCATGTTTCGTGATAATCTGGTTTGATTTCTAAGGCTTTGTCATAGGAGGCGATCTCTTCTTCCCATCTGCCTAAATTACCCAGTGCATAGCCCCGATTCTTCCAGGTTTCGTGATCATCTGGTTTGATTTCTAAGGCTTTGTCATAGGAGGCGATCGCCTTTGCATATTGTTCAGCAGAGCGATACAATAAAGCTTGTTCAAAAAACAATTCAGCTTTTTGTTCTGGTGTTTGCCCATCTTCATCAATTAAAGTTTGAATCCTCACCAATTCCCGTTTTCGTTCTTCCGGTGTTAAAGATAAATAATCTTCTATCTTCCATCTTTCCAAACAAGCTTTGATTGATTCCCATTTCAGGATTTTTCCATCCATAGACAATTTAAATAAGCTCGATCGCCAATCAAAAAAATCCGGTGCTCGCTGAATAAAATAATTAATTGCAAACTTAGGCAATAGAAAAACAAAACAGATTTTAAAATTATCTCGAAATCGTTCTCGCTGCTGGTTTAAATTAATTAAAACAGGTGGCACACCCCGCCAACTGTAAGAATAAATATCCTTACTTTCCCAGCCGAGATCCTTTTTCTCTTGTTCGTATTCATAAAGTGAATATTCTAAACCCTTGACAAATAGGACCTTGATGGGATCGCGGTTTGGCAACTCTTCAATTAGATTGTAAAAATCATAAACCGATTCCTTTAGTCGCAAAACCTCAATATTTTGCTGCGGAATATCTGTTTTAACTCTAGCAATCCAGCGTTCTCCCTCCGCCGGCGAACACTCAACAAATAACAAGTTAAAGCCATCTGTCCGCTTGATACTGCGTACCAGAGCTCGATATTCTTCCTCCGGTTCTGCGGGCGGTAAATCTTCGTCCCAATCAATTGTTTGTGGTTTCATAGCCCAATTAGTGCAACTGCTTCCTTAAATTGCGGAACGCCTTTAATTAGCGGGTGAACATCATACCAAGGCAGCTTTTCTGCTTCATCGTCAAGGTATCGATATTCCAAAATACAGCGGTTAAATAGCAAATTGCGGTGCTGTTCGTCATTATCTATCTCATGAGAAAGAGATACTTTGGCTAAAATTGGCCATTCATCTTTTCCTGGAGTTCTGCGATAGACATCCCGCTCTTTGGTGATTGCTCTTTGGGCAGCTTTGCCCGTAATTGGCAAGTTCTCTGTTTGATTCACAGCTTCTCGGATCATCTTCATCAAATCCCTAACATGACCTCCACTCATCAAGCAGAGCCGTTCTAGGGTTTCTTTGGTGTCAAACAATCCTGTTTCTAAAGATAGATTTTGATCGATTTTTTGCACCCGCTTCTTAATCAACTCTTTAATTTTAGCAAGTCCCGGTTGGTGAGCGCTACCATCTAGATTTTGCACCAAAATCATTGGTAGCACTTGCGGAGTATTGTACTTATCGCTTAAATCAGCAGCGCGATTGGAATGCACCATCGAAATCGGTACAGTGTAAACAACGTGACAATCTAAAGCCTTGAGTTGTTCGCTGCGGTCTAAGAAAATTTGGTCTAGATTGCTGCGTCCGCCTGCCTCTGTCGCAGAAAATGGCACAATACGATCTAAGTTATCAGCGATCGCTACCAGTTGCGAATATTTATTGGGCAACTTTTTTTTAGCATTACCAATAAACTCATTTAGCGCATCAATCAGCGTTTGTGTTTGAGGATCTATTTTTTCTCGAATTTTCTGGCGCATACTCGGTTGAGTTCTCACCTTCGCCGTCAACTTAGCAAATTGAGAAATTTGCGCTTCTAAGCTCAATTCTTCAAAAGATATTTCTCTTAAACCTAAATCCTTTAAATCGTTCCATCGGTCTTTCATCCAATTGAGCAAAGGTTTGGAGTCAGCCTCTTTAATTGATTCTAATAAGTGTCTGGTGCAAGCTAGCAAAATGTCTGTATATTCAGTATCTTCGGGATTGATGTCTTCCGCGTCAGCCGCGAAGTAAACGACAAAATAACCTCGTTCTTGCAAATGTTGTTCTAACCGCCGCAATTCGGTTGATTTTCCCGCACCGCGATGTCCGGCGTACAACTGACAAGTCATCTCTTCTGAACGCTCGATGTTGCGGCCTAAGTCTACGGTAATATCGTCATCTCCTCGCACTTCCCCACAGTCAACATATTGCGGGTCGCCTGCTGGTAAAGGAGAAGATGGGTTAAAGGTGTTGTAGAGGTCTTTTAGTAGTTTTTCTGTATTTTGAGTCATAAATTTTTTTAGTATTTTTGAGTTTTTATAGGATCAACCGCAGATTTAAGGCAGATGAACAGGGATAAACGCAGATAATTTTAAGAAGAGCGATCGCATCTATGCAAAAGGTTGGGTGCACATGGCGCACCCAACAATCACTACTTTTAGGCTTGGTATTTTTTCAGGGTTGCGACTTTTTCGGGGAAGATTTCGATCGCCATTTTGTCATCATCACGAGTCGCGAGCGATCGCCTCACTTCGCCCAAAAACAGTGGCTGCGACAGCCCCGGTTCAGGATGTACAATTGTACGAACCCGGATTGTCATGTAGTCTCTGCCCCTTCCAGAGCGCCCTGGAGAGTACAAATCCGCAGCCGCTTGCCGCATCGTTGCTTCTAACTCGGATTCGCCGATCGTCGGTGGCACGGTAACTACTGTTTGAGCGCCGCCTGTATCGTAAACTAAAGAATAGCGAACCGCACCCGGAATTTCTGTGCGAGTAAACAGTCCCAAACCCAGACCGAATATACTCGCAGCGACTACGCCCATAAAGCTTGTCACTCCTACCAATCGGAAGCGAAAACCCCATTTCAAGATAAAAGCCAGCACTGTCACAACAGCCAAGACTGCTGTCAGAATTCCCGCCCATTGGGCGTACATTAAAAGGTTAGAATTTACACTCATTTGATAATTTGGTAATTGGTCGTTTAGTCAGTAGTCAGTAGTCAGTAGTCAGTAGTCAGTAGTCAGTAGTCAGTAGTCAGTAGTCAGTAGTCAGTAGTCAGTAGTCAGTAGTCAGTAGTCAGTAGTCAGTAGTCAGTAGTCAGTAGTCAGTAGTCAGTAGTCATTGGTCATTAGTCATTGGTTATTGGTCATCAGTTATTAGTCATCAGTCATTAATCATCAGTCATTAATCATTAGTCATTAGTGATTTTTTAGCGGTCATTAGTGATATCAAATCCTGTAACTACGGAATTATACTATAGTGCCGATCGCGATCGACACTGAATCCAGCGGGACGATCGCACTAAATGCTGATTCGGATGTAAGATGATTTGATAGGACTCCTAACTAATGACTAATGACCAATGACCAATGACTAATGACCGATGACCAATGACTAATGACTAATGACTAATTAGCCTTTCGGGCCACAAGCAGATAAGTCATCATATCGCCTTTGCCTTTCACCGGAATCACGCCGCGCTCCTGGAAAACGTACTTATCCCGCAGCCGCTCGTAGGTAGCAACTGTCACCTGAATGCCGCCGGGGACGCCTTGAGATTCCATCCGGGAAGCCGTATTGACAGTATCTCCCCACAAATCGTAGGTAAACTTTTTAGTACCGATTACCCCAGCTTCCACCGGGCCTGTGTGGATGCCGATGCGGATACTGAGTGGTCGATCGCCCTTAGTGCGCATATTAGCAATTGTCGCTTGAATGTCGATCGCCATTTCGGCGATCGACTCGGCGTGGTCGTCGCAGGGCGTCGGCAAACCGCCAACAACCATATAAGCATCGCCGATCGTCTTAATTTTCTCAAGTCCGTAGCGCTCGGCCAACTCGTCAAAAGCCGAAAAAATCTCGTTGAGCAACTCCACCAACTGGGCCGGCGACAAATGAGCCGAAAGCTTAGTAAAACCGACCAAATCGGCAAACATCACTGTTACCTCAGCGAAACTGTCGGCGATCGTACTTTCCCCCTGTTTGAGGCGCTGCGCGATCGCCTTCGGTAAAATATTTAACAGCAAACGCTCGGACTTTTCCTTTTCCTCAGCCAACTCCCGTAAATACGCCTGCTCCTTATCCCGCAGCCGCTTCTTTTCCAGACAAGCGCTAATCCGAGCTTTGAGCAATACCGGATTGAACGGTTTAGAAAGATAATCCTCCGCCCCCAACTCTATACATCGGACGATACTGTCGATATCGTCCACCGCCGAAATCATAATCACCGGGATGTGGCGCAAATTCTCGTCCGCCTTCAGACTTTCGAGCACTTGATAGCCGTTCATCTGCGGCATCATAATGTCGAGGAGAACCAAATCAAAAGGCTCGCTTCGCATCATTTCCAGAGCTTGGAGACCATCTTCAGCAACACTCACCGCGTGACCTTGACGCTGAAGTCGGCGGGCCAGCAAATCGCGGTTCACCTCATTGTCGTCAACAACCAGCACGCTGCCCTCGTCACCTTTCATGTCATAGCCTCTTTTAGAAGCATTTCAATCTTACCCAGAAGTCGGGGAAACTCGACCGGTTTGGTGTCGTAGTCGTCGCAGCCGGCGGCCAGACACTTTTCACGATCGCCCGCCATTGCGTGAGCCGTCAAGGCAATCACCGGAATCGTGCTAGTTTCAGGAGTCGCCTTAATTTGCTGGGTTGCTTGCCACCCGTCGAGTACCGGCAGACTCATATCCATCAGAATCAAATCCGGTACTTTCGATCGCGCCATCGACACTCCCTCAGCACCGTCAACAGCAATAAACACCTCGTGTCCCTTGCGGGCCAGACGCCTAGAAAGCATATCCCTATTCATTTCGTTATCTTCGACCAACAGGATTTTAGCCATTGGTGTTCTCCTTGCCTTTCGAGTCGTACCTGCGATCGAGCCTGTCATTCACTATAGAGCGAACATCGCGCAGCAAAGTATCGAAACTGTAGACTCCCTTTTGTAGCACTCGATCGACATAGCCGTTGAGCTGCTGGCTTTCGGCAGTCGTCAGGTCTTTAGCAGTAGTAATCACCACAATCGGTATAGGATCTCCAGAATGCGACTTGCGAAGTTCGGCGATCGACTCAAAACCATCCATTTCTGGCAGCATCAAATCCAGCAAGATTAGGTGCGGGCGAGAAACTTCTAGCTGTTCGAGAGCACCCCGTCCGCTGTCAGCTTCCGCCACTGCCCAGCCTTTTTTTTCTAGTATGCGCCGCAGTATTTTGCGCGTGGTATCGTCATCTTCCACAACTAATATCTGACAGGGCAAGCTGTTAGCCGCAACGCCGTCTCGGTCGCGTCGGTACTTGTTCAACAAGGCAGCCAGCCGTTTGCCGTCCACTGGTTTGGTGAGGTAGTCCGAAGCGCCCAATGCAAAGCCGAGGCTTTTGTTGCCAACAAAGGATAGCAGGATTACGGGAATGTCGGCAAGGTCAGGATCTGCCTTCAGGGCCGAAAGCACCGCCCACCCGTCCATTCCGGGCACGATCGCATCGAGGGTAATAGCGTCCGGCCGCAGTTGCTTAGCGAGTCTGAGAGCTTGCTCGCCCCCGCCGGCGACTTCTACGTGCAGTCCTTGGCGAGCCAGGGCGCGCTGGATCGAATCCCGCGATATCGGGTCGCCGTCAACTACCAGCACCGTGCCGACACCGGAGGCGCCGGGAGAGTTAGTGCTGTCGCGGACGTTGTTGGGGATTTCCGGCTGTTTGCTGATAGCTAATCCCAAACCCGTACCGCCGTACTTGCGGGTAGTCGAAGCATCCGCTTGGGTGAAAGGTTGGAAAACTCGCTGCAATTGCTCTTGTGTCATGCCGATGCCGGTGTCGGCGACGCGGAAACTTAAAAATTCGGAGTTGGAAATTAAAATTTGGGAAGATTCCTCTTGATTTTTCATTCTTAATTGTTCATTTTTAATTGTTTCGACTCCGATCGCAATTCTCCCGTTTTTGGTAAACTTGGCAGCGTTGCTGAGCAGATTCAGCAGCACTTGCCGGACTTTGGTCGTGTCCGCGTGCATGGTGTCGAGCTTGTCGGGACAGTAGAAGAATTCTAGGGTGTTGCCGTTTTTCTCGACCAGCGGCCTCGCCGTGGCGACAGCACTTTCAATTAAGGCATGGATGTCGAAGGTTTCTAAGTAGAGATCCATTCGGCCTGCTTCAATTTTAGAGATATCTAAGATGTCGTCGATCGATGACAGCAGGTGTTTGCCTGCGGTGCAGATTTTTTCGAGGTCGGGGACGGATTCGCAACTGCCCAATTCTTCGGCTTCTTCTTTGAGCATTTCGCTGTAGCCGATGATGGCGTTGAGCGGCTTAGGCAGTTCGTGGCTCATGTTGGCGAGAAATGTGCTTTTTGCCCGGTTGGCTGATTCTGCTGCTTCTAGGGCCGACTGCATGGCGGATTCTGCCTGTTTGCGATCGGTATCGAGCTTTTGGGCGATCCAAGGGATTTGTGCGAGTTCTATTTGTTTGTCGGTGCTGTCTTTTTTTATTGCGGGAATGCCGTCGGCACACCACTCGTAGGTTTTGTCGGCGCGGGTTTTGTCTTCAGATAACAGGTAGATGTAACTGCGGTCAAAGCCGGTGAAGGTGGCGATTTTTTCCCAGACTCGATCGATGCTTTTGTCTATTTTTGATAAGGGCTGGCCGATTAAATCGGTTGACAAATTGGCAATTAACTGATTGAATTCTACTCTATACTGCAAAGATTGTGCTACTTTTTGGAGATCGGTAACGTCTCGAAAGCTCCAGACTCTGCCGACTGTTTTCGCTCCGACTTTTGAGGGAAACGAATTTAATTCAATAATTTTTCCGTCTTTAAATTCTAATAATTCGCTGATTTGAGTATCTGGATCTGCCGACACTTTCATCGCGTTTTCGAGAAATCCTTGGGGGTCTTTTAATTGTTCCCGGGCGTTGGGGAATCCTGTTTCGAGCGGTTTTTTGACCGTGCCTGCGGTCGATCGGCTCAACTTTCCTTGGCTCGCGGACAAACCCCACATCTCGACAAATTTCTGATTGTAATTGCATACATTGCCGTTTCTGTCAACCGCGAGAATTCCAGCATCTGTAGATTCTATAACTGCTTGCAGCATCGAGTTCGATCGCTTGTGTTCTCTAATGTCAAAAAACACCAAGACTGAGATTTCGCCACCGTCAACTGCGGGATTGAAAAAATAGGAAACTGGTAAAATCTTGCCGTCGCGGCACAGAAACCCGTCGTCCCAATTGCTGCAAGGTTGACGGTCGGCGATCGCCTCTTGTAAAGATATTGTAGGTGCGATCGGCCTATCTTCACTTTTACTTACTCGATCGGTCAAAACTTGGGATTTCTTGCCTTTGTTTTGCTTCCCGATGCGTTCTAGCAGCGAAACGCCTGCAAGTTCCGACTGTCGCCACCCCAGCAAGCGTTCGGCCTCTGGATTCACCGAGAGGACAAACCCCTTGGCGTCAAGGATACACAATCCCGCCCCCAAACTGTTGAATAGCGCTGGCGGTCGATCGATTTCTGAAGCTGCTGGAGAGTCTTGAGGGGACTGCCGCGAGTGGGTTAAATCTTTTAGCGCCACCGTCTCGGAGTTCAAACAATCCTGCTGCTGAAGTTCTTGCTGGCTCGGAACTCCGTCATAGCTACAACTTACCTGCTTTAAGAATAGCTGCCACTGCTGTGCAGTAGGAGGGGAAGATTCGCCGGCTAAACCAAGCTGTTCGAGTTGGCGCTGGAGGTGGGGGTGCATATTTTCTGGCGCTTTGTAGGCAACTTTCTACAGTATATCTTTTTAATTAATAATATATATAGGCTGCTATAGGGTTAGTGGAAAGGTAAAGGTACGCGAGCCAAGCAAATCACAGGTTTGATCGAAAAGCCGAGCGATCGCCTCTGGTATCCAAAATCTTTCCAACTGCGCTAATTATAGCGACATCAGAACTTTTAAGGGTTGTCAACAAACCACTGCTCTGAATGTCGGATCGCGCTCAAAAATAATATCATATTATCAAGTGAAATTACGCTCAAAAACTCGGTGGCAGCCACAAAATGATCGCGGACGCTCGCACTGCAATGGAAAAATTCATCTTCCATGCCAGCGCCACCGAGTTCAGGACTTTTCGTACTTAATCATAACTTAATTACCCTGAGATAGCCAGACATAATATTATACCTCTATGTTACCCAAAAAGCACTAAAAAACTGAGTTTATAATGTGATTAATTATGTTCCAAATCTCCATACCTGCTAGTGATGAAAGAATCAGCAACTTGCGGAGGTAAATAAAATTGGCACCGCTCGAAAATAACGGTCAACAAATTATTATTTCTCAGACTTTTCGGTTGATATCGAAAGGTCGGTGAAAATAGCTGGCAGCCGAATTGTAAAAGTAGAACCTTTATCCAACTCGCTGAATGCGGTAATGTCTCCGCCCATCATTTCGCAGAATTTCTTAGTAATCGTCAGCCCCAAACCAGTGCCGCCGTACTTCTTAGTAGTTGAGGAATCGGCTTGCGTGAAAGGCTCAAAGATTCTGGCTAACTGTTCGGGACTCATGCCAATGCCGGTATCTTTGACTGTAAAAACTATCCAATCTTGAGGGGAAGATAAGAGAGACAAGCTATTTTCAGCTTGGCCATCTCCTGTATACGCTCCAAGTCTTTTGCCTCTCGATGCCGCCTCGGCGGGGGTTACGACGGATCGGGTAACGGCGAAGGTAATCGCGCCGGAGCAAGTAAATTTCGCGGCATTGCTGAGGAGGTTGAGCAGAGACTGCCGGAGTTTAGTCAAGTCGGTCTGCATCGAGCCAATATCCTCGGGGCATTGTATTTCTAGGATATTGCTATTTTTGTCTGCCATCGGCGCGATCGTGGCGACTACTTCCTCAACCAAAGTTGAAATGGTGAAGGTTTCGAGGTGGAATTCGATGTGGCCTGCTTCAATTTTGGTCAAGTCGAGAATATCTTTAATCAGGTCTAGTAGGTGCTTGCCGGCCGTGTTAATTCTCTGGAGGTCGTCGATGAACTCTTCGGCACCGAGGTCTCGGGCGTCTTCTTGCAGGATCTCGCTGTAGCCGATGATAGCGTTGAGGGGGGTTCTGAGTTCGTGACTCATGTTGGCGAGAAAAATGCTTTTCGATCGATTTGCAGCTTCGGCGGCTAATGCGGCGCGGCGGAATTCTTCGGAACGCAAGCGTTCGGTGATGTCGCTGGTCATGATTAAAACGCACTGAGTGCTGCCGAGGTCGATGAGTTCCCCTGACAGCAGCCAGTCGCGCACTTCGCCGGCTTTGGTGCTAATTTTGATTTCTTGGTTGGCGATCGAATTTTGTGATTGCAATATCTGGGCGAGCCGCCTCACGTCTTCTGAATCGATCAATATTCCTAAGTCGCTGGCGGTGCGGCCGATAAATTCGTGCCGCAGCCAGCCTAAAGAGCGCAAAAAGCTTTCGTTGGCATCGAGGAAGCATCCGTCTGTGAGGGTGCAGATGCTGATGCCGACTGGGGAGGCGTGAAAGGCCTTGGAAAATCTTTCTTCTGAAGAACGCAGGGCTGCTTCGGCTTGCTTTCTGTCTGTGATGTCTTGGACGGTGCTGGTGATGTAGAGGGAGTTGACGGCGGCTTGTTCGTAGACTGTGCGGTTGCTGCCGTCGGGGAGTACGAGCCTGTAGTCGATGCTGTAAGGCTGTTGGTGAAATAAAGCGGCTTCGATCGAGGTTTTGACTAATTCTCTGTCTTCGGGGTGTACGTATTCCAAGAAGGCTTCGAGGGTGGGTTCAAAAGTTCCCGGCCGCTCTCCCAGGATGCGGTAAATTTCCTCTGACCACCGCAATTGCTGGGTGTTGCGGTCTAAGTCCCAGTTGCCTAGCTGGGCGATGCGTTGGGCGTTGGCGAGGCTGGCTTCGCTGGCGCGCAGGGAGGCTTCTGCTTGGTGGCGTTCGGCGACGGTGGCGGCTAAGACTAAGCCGGTGACGGCGATGACGGCGATGAAGGCTTGGAGGGATAACAGTGCTTGGGGGATGCTGCTGGCGTGTTTGAGAAAGGGGCCGCTGCCTCGGGCTATGCCCCAGATGGCGAAGCCGCAGAGGATGAAGTTGGAGAGGGCCGTGTAGCGCTGGCCGAATCGAAAGGCAGCCCAAACTACTAGGGGAAATGGTAAGTATTCGAGGGGATAGCGGGCGTAGGCGGCGCGCGTGCGCGAGCAGAAGACGAGCCAGCCGACTGCTAGCAGCAGCAGCAGCCAAATCGCTCGTTCTGCAATCTGTTTGGGACGGGTGGGGACTTTGGGCAATTTGCGCCACGTCAGCAGTAGCGGGGCGACGAGCAAAATTCCCATAGCGTCTCCTACCCACCAAGTCCCCCAAATCGTGCCAAAATTGCTCCAGCTAGATAAACCGGTCAGGCACACGAGGATGCTGCCGATGCTGGAATTGATCAGGGTAGATCCCAATGCTGCTAGCACGACTATTCCTAAAACGTCTTTGAGCCGATCGAGCCCGGCGCTAAAGTTAATGTTTTGCAGCAGATAAGTTCCCGTCCACGCTTGCAGGGTTCTGGCGCCGGCCGAGATCAAGGCCGTGCCGATGTTGGCCGACGGTACGCTCATGCTGAACAGGAAGCCTCCGATCGCGATTCCCGGCCACAGTTGCCGCCCGAACAGCAGCAGGGCGACTTGGGCAATTCCTGCTGCCGGCCACATGGGGTAAACTTCTGAGCTGAGGGTGAGGGTGGAAATTGCGAATTGCGACGCCAAATAGTAGATCGGGGCGATCGCGCCTACTGCGAGGAAGTACCGCCAGGAATGTCCTTTGATTGCGTTAAGGAACTTTGTCTGCATTGTCGTTTCGGGAAAAGGTGGACGGTGGTTGGGGTCTGAGTAGGTGGCACGGGACAGGCACAGGGTAGAGAAAATGTTTCTATTAGGTGATGGTAGGTCATGGGTGGTAGGTAGGGGGAGAACCTTTTGAGCTAATTTTTTGCGGCGCTGTTGAGGGTTTGGTTTTTTTTTTGCTGTGCGATCGCATCTGTGCGTGAATTTCGGGAGCATCCCTTTTTTGCCAATATATCTGTGATGGCTGAAGATTCGGTCTGTAAATTTTTGGTTTTTGTTAAAGATTTATTACCTAGCGACTGCCGGTGTTTTTTCATGTTGGGCGATCGCAACTCAATTCACCCTAACATTTTTCACCATGCTCAATAATACCTAAGAAACCGATAACAACGACGTAAAATCTCTGCTTTGAGGTAAGTCTGGGGCAAGAAACCCGGTTTCTGATTAGAAGTGCAGGCGGGAGTTATTTTCAGTAGATTTTCGACCAATTAATCGAGGCTTCAAGTCTTTAGATCGAATAAGCGTGAAAGCGGAGAATTTACAGCAAAAAAAAATATTTTCCTTTTTCTATTTCCCTTTTGCTGTTGCATCTAAGGTTAGTGTCAAACGCTCTTGAGCTTCTTTAAGGGCGTCTTGGGGGTTGCGGCCGAGAAGGGTTGCTTCTATGGCGCGGCCGAGGTTTTCAGACAGGCGGGAGTAACCTGAGATAATGGGTCGCGATCGGGCCGAGTTCATTTGTTCTAAAAATACTCGCAAAACAGGGTTTTTTTCCACAAAGCTTTGATAAGTTTGGCTCTGTCTCGATTTTAAGCTAATTGGCAAGTAACCTGTTCCCAATGCCCATGCTGTTTGGAATTTTTCACCTAGAACGTATTCTAAAAATTGTAGGGCTGCTTTTTCGCGATCGGGCGATGTTTTCATTAAAAATAGGTTTTCACCCCCCACGACGGCTGCGGAGCGATCTCGGGCGGGTACAGGCATCACTGCATAGTCGATCGCGCTTTGCTGCAATTGTGCTAGCGTCCACGGCCCGGTGATTTGCATGGCGACTTTGCCGGCGATGAAGTTGTCGAGTTCGTAACCGCGTTCGGGTGCTGACAGTATTGCTGAACCTTCTTTTAACAAGTCGCTCCACAATTCTAAGGCGGCGCGAGAACCGGGATTGTCTATTTGGGGTACGGAAGTTTGAGGTGTTTCGGCTTTGAGTTCGCCGCCTGCGCTGAACATGAATGGCAGCCAGGTAAATACTGTCCATTCTCCTTTGCCTAGGGGGAGCACTATGCCGTGTTGGTCTGTGCGGCCGTCTCCGTTGGTGTCTCGCGTGAGCGATCGGGCTGCTTGCTTTAATTGCGCCCAATTCTGCGGAACTTCTTTGATTCCTGCTGCTTTAAATAAGCTGGGACGGTAAAATATGGCGGTGTTGTTTGTCGCTAAGGGAATTGACCAAGTGTGTCCGTCCAGTTCCATTGACTCGAAGAGTGACGGGTATATTTCAGCTTTCCGGGGCGATTTATCGAGCCACTTTTCTAAGGGTTGAATTGCGTTGAGTTCTGCGAGTTTTCCTGAAATTGTGGCAGAATTCCAAAGCAAATCGGGCGGCGCATTTCCTACTATTGCTGTTAGAATTTTTGGCAGTTGTTGGTCGGGCTGACCGATGTAAATTTGTTCTACTTGGATGTTGGGATGTGTTTTGTTGAATTTATCAGTGAGGGTTTTAAATACGTCGCGATTGGGCGGGGGATTGATGCCGTGCCACAGGGTAATTTTTATTGGTTCGCCGTTTTTGGATGCGGGTGCTGTGCTGTTTTGACAGCCGCTTAATATTAGCAGGTTTAAGGTTAGTAAAATGCAGACAGCTAGTTTTAGTTTCATATTAATTGTTTTGGATAATTTGGATAAAATCATTTTTTAGTTGGATTAATGGAAGAAGATTTTTTTTAACCGCAGATGAACGCGGATGAACGCGGATAGTTAGAGGTTGGTAAAACGGGCTAAATCTAGAAAATCGGCGGGTAGCTGATTTGTCTCTCCTTCTGAGGTATTTTGAAACAAAACGGTGAAAGCTCCTGCTCCTAGTTTATCTTGCGGCGACATCCGATAGCAAGGAATTTCTGTCAAGTGCGATCGATATTTTGCATGATGCACTTCGACGGGATAGAATGCGGTAATTTGGTTAATAGCCATTGGCTGACTTGTTCGTGATGAATGTACTTTTTGGGTGGTGAGGTATCGGCCAATAAGCTGCGGCTGAGTTTAAGCAGGAGATTCGACGGGTTTTCCATGTTTGGGGAGATATGATAAGATTGAGATTAGCAGTAAACCAGGTAAATCAGATGATAATTCCTAGTGTAGAACAGTTAGATTTAACTTTGGAAGAATGGATGCAAAATCCTCCAGACGGGACGGAGTGGGCGGACGGTAAAGTTATAGTCAAACATCCTGTAGAATTTGTCAATGGACAAGTAGTGGGGAAACCGGGAATGACTGCAAAAACTCGCCGCATTCAATCAAAGCTAGATTATTACTGGAGAAGTTACATGATCTCAAGCGGGCAAGGGGGCGAGGTTTATGTCGAAGTCACTTGTCAAACTATGAAAAAAGGGCGAATACCGGATGTATCTTATATTACTCCTGAATTGTTGGCGCAAGTTGGGGAGTTTTCAGTTTTGCCTCAGAGTTTTCCGCTGCTAGCTGAGATTGTTTCGCCAAGCGATTTTGCAGATGATGTTTTTGCTAAGGCACAGGAGTATTTAGAGTCGGGATGTCTGGAAGTTTGGCTGCTGTTTCCTAAAAGCAGTTGGGTGTTAGTAATTACTCAAGGTGAGGCAGTTTTATTTAAGGCTGGTGAGGTGGCGATAACTCAGGTTGTTTTGCCAGGATTTAGGGTGGCGGTGGATGAATTAATGGCGTAGTTTGGTTGTTATTATAGAATCTCTATGCAGCCTGTCAGACTAATTTTTGCGTAAGTCCTGTATAATCCTAAATTTTCCGCTACAATCAATACATAGTTATTATTTTGGTCAGCAGCTATGAATAATCCCCTGCCAGATCCCGGACAAAATAACCTGCAATCTCAATTCAATGATTTTCTGCAATCTTTAGGCATCGACACGCCACACACGCCTCCACATTCCGACCCAAGTTTACCGCACAATAATTTACCTGACTACTCCCAACAACATAATTTTGTCGATTCCACCATTAATCAACCGGGAATTATACCAGATTTCCCTCAAACGGCATGGGTAGAGCCGCCTCAACAGTATAATTTACCCGATCGACACCATGACTGGCATCAAACATCAGGAGTCGATCCACATCATCTGAATCAAAATCAATGGCACGAACCTCAACAAGTTTGGACGTTGAACTCCTCTTACACAACTTCTCCGGGAACCGATGATGTCATCAAAGGGCCTCACATTGATATCCGAGATAGCGGTCATATTTATCTGCATCAGTTAAATGGTGAAACTGTTGATGTGGGTTATGTTCGAGGTCATGCCATGTATAACTCATCAGGTTGGGAAGTGGGTTATTTTAAAGACAATGGAGAAGTCTATAAGTACAATTATTCCTCAGCGGATAATTGTATTGGCAAAGTAGAAAATGGTCACATTTATAATGTCGAACATAAAGAAATAGGACGCGCTGATACCAATTTGGAAGGCGCGGCACATTTATTATTTGCAGTAGGAGGTGGCGCGAAAACTTAGTATGATATGACTTACGCACTACGAACTAAGAAACCGGGTTTTTAAACCGAGATTTAGGGTTTTCAACCAGTATTTTCGTTAAAAACCCGGTTTCTGACCACCCGTGCCTAAGTCCTATTCATCAACCTTGTATCATATATTGTAGGGGCGGGTTCGCCAGAATATTTAACCTCAAAACCGGGATATTCCTAAACCCGCCCCTAGTTTGTTGCATCATCTTCTTGATTAAACACCAACTATACACAATAGGAACAATTTTTTGTGACGAAATCATTACCAGGAAAAAAAGGATTTTGGGGTAACTTTGGCGACTATGCTAAATCGGTACTTGCACCGACAAATATCGACAAGATCGCATAGCTGAAACCGCCATCTATACTGCTACAATTAATTCAGATAATGCTGAGAAACAAAGAAAGTTACAAGAAAAAATTACTGTTGTACAAGCCTTACAACATAAAGCAACTCTTGAAGTGACACAGGAACAAGGCGACTTAAATCGAGGATTACAGCGAGATATAACTGAAATAAATATCGCTTTTCAAGGCAATGAAGGCAGACTAAATCGTGAGTTTCAAGGCAATGAAGGCAGACTAAATCGTGAGTTTCAAGGCAATGAAGGCAGACTTAACCGAGGTTTACAGCAATACGTCGCAGAAATCAATATTGCTTTCCAAGGCAATGAAGGCATACTAAATCGTCAATTACAAGACAGTTTAGCACGATTAAATCGAGAAGTTCAAGCCAATGAAGGCAAACTAAATCGCGAGCACAGCGCCCAACTAGAGGTATTTCGCGCCGAATTACAAAAATGGTGCATTGCCGAACAGCGTCAACTTCAATTAGAATTAAAACAGTTAGATGCACTCCTAGCGCGAGAAATGTCTCTGGCGAATCGGGAAGCAGCAATTGCATCAATTGTCAAGCAAAAAAACCTAGAAAATTCCCCAATTCTAGTCACCGCCGAAAACATTATTACTAACCTCAACCCCGAAGATACGCCCATTTTACGAGTTTTCTTATCACCTCCAGTCTTAACTCACGATTCAGCGAAAGGGAATCAAAACTTCCCCGTATCTGAAGAATTTTTAAGCAACTATCTGCGAACCTTCCTAGATAAGTATATCAACGACGGTCGGCCAGTGCAATTTATGGGCGGTTCTTGGCGCAGTAACGTCTTTCGGGAAGAAGCGGCGGCGGAAAACTTATTTGCGGGTTTGCGCGTCATTCCCACCCTGATTTTAGACTCATCAGCTACGCCAGATAAGTTTTATTTGCGCTTTGGTTTTTGGCATATTAATTTCAAAAAATATCGCTACAAAACTCCAATTAATCAGTTACCTTGGCGCGAAGTCTTGTATGATTTTGCCAAACAACGGGCGTTGAATTGGCAAACTAAACGACAAGCGTATATTGACGCTGGGAAACCTGTGGCTGAGTTTGATATTCGTTATGGTGAGGAAACAGTTAAACGCTATCAGCAAAATTTGCGGACACTGGAAATTGAACGCACTGCATTAGAAGAAGGAGAAGATTTAAGCGAAATTAATCGCCCTTATAATCTTCACGAAAATGATTACACTGATTTAGGCGAATTTATCGGCATCTGCCACGCTTTAATCGCGGGTTTAATTGCCGATGAATATTGCTTGATATTTCTGCCGCCCAATCAGCGGAAAACCCCTTTACTGCCGCAGTTACTCCCAGAAATGTTGGCGAAACTTCCCGCTGAGGAACAGAATGCAGTCACAGAAATTGCCGTCAGTTATTATCAGGGAGTCTATGATTATTTAGCCACAGAACAATCGGCATTAATTCCTGATTTGCGTTTGGATTTAGCTGTATCTCTGTTGAGTTTGGCTGACAAGCCGTGGGCGGCAGCACAATTGTATTTGTCTGTCCAAGATTGGTTAAAGTTACATGGTTTACCGATTCCAGAACAAAGTCAGTTATTAAGTGTTTTGGCGGCAGCTTTAACCATTGACGATTTGCCCTATGTAACCAAGCTAAATCAATGCTTGCAAGGTTTGGGAACGACTTTACAATTAAGCATCATTGACTCTTGTTGGCAACGGGGTTTACGACGGGCAGCAAATGGGGAATATTCCTCGGCAATTACAGATTTTCATCAAGTTTTGCAGTTAGATAGTTCTCGCTTGGATGCCAATATTCAGCGCGGTTTGGCCTATTATCAAATTGCTGAGTATCAGGGCGCAATTGCTGATTTTGACCGGGTATTGCGACTCAATCCGAATGATGCGGCTGTTTACTATTATCGCGGATTAGTTTATCAGAAATTAGGACAGTTGGAACTGGCAATTGAAGATTTTAATCGCGCTTTGCAAATTAATCAGAGTTTACCGGGTGTATTGCATATTCGCGATGTGGCTGTGGGTATATTAGATGAGAGAAAACGGGAAATAGATGTAAAACGTCAGCGCGAGGAAGACGAAAAAAGGGCACGTCAACGGCGGGAAGCAGAAGCGGAACGTCAACGCCGGGAGGAAGAAGCTAGTAAAGGTAAAGAATTTACTTTTGAACTCATCACGGTGGATGGGAAGGGGAAAGAAAGTAGCAAGCAGTTGGGGAAAGGTTATCAAAAAGACGACGATTTGGGTAATGGAATTAAGCTGGAAATGGTTTATGTTCCAGCGGGTAGTTTTATGATGGGTTCACCGTCGGGAGAAGGTAGTGATAATGAACGTCCACAACATCAAGTTACTTTTGCCCAACCATTTTATTTAGGGAAATATGCGGTTACTCAAGAACAATGGCAAGCGGTGATGGGAAATAACCCTTCTGATTTTAAAGGTGCGAAGCGACCTGTAGAAAGTGTTACCTGGAATGACGCTGTGCAATTCTGTCAAAAACTTTCTCAAAAAACAGGGAAGAATTATCGTTTGCCGAGTGAAGCGGAATGGGAATATGCTTGTCGGGCAGGTACGACAACACCTTTCTATTTTGGTGAAACAATTACCCCAGATTTAGTTAATTATGATGGCAATTATCCCTACGGTGCTGCACCGACAGGACTTTATCGCCAAGAAACAACGCCGGTAGGGAGTTTTCCGCCGAATGCCTTTGGTTTATACGATATGCACGGAAATGTTTGGGAATGGTGCGCCGATCCTTGGCATGGCAATTATAACGGTGCACCATCTGATGGTAGTTCCTGGGAAACTGGCGGAAATGATAACCGGGTGCAGCGTGGAGGTTCGTGGTACAGCTATGCGGTCGTTTGCCGTGCTGCCTTCCGCCACTTCGTCTCTGCGGGCCTCTCGAGCAGGAGCGGGGGTTTTCGTGTTGCGGTAGCTTTGGCTGTCCCTTCCTCCCTGTCTTCCCTGTGAGGACTCTTCTTTGCTCTTTTGCCCTTTTGCCCTTTACTCTTCTTCTCTTTTCACTTGGGTTGTCGCCTCTGGCGACTCGATTTATTTTCAGAAATGATAGCAAATCCGGTTAAATAGACATAATTTCGGATGGGGCGGGTTCGCCGAAATATTTGCTGTCCATCGACAAATTATATAAACCCGCTCGATTTATTTTCAGAAATGATAGCAAATCCGGTTAAATAGACATCTCCAAAAACTTCAATACACTTCTGTGACTAAGTTTCAAGCTGGTGAACGCCATTCCAAGCAGACCTCAG